>JAUVCJ010000170.1 GCA_030595765.1 Thermoplasmatota archaeon
AGCACAGACCAAATAGGACGATTTTCTGATGTGGTGCCGATCCATCTGGATATGCTTTCAGACAGGTTGGTTGAGAAGCGCGAGAGCCTCAGCCAGGCGTTGGAGGAGTACTTTGCCCAGCTACCAGGAGCGCAGGTTGTAAAACAGGTAGACCCTGAAGTTGCAAGGCTGGCAAGACAAAGAGAGAACCAGGCCAGTGCCATCGAAGCACTTCTGGAAGACATTGACACACTTACCAAGGTCTCAGAGTTCTATTACGAGAGGTTCCAGGATTGCGAGGCTCTTCTGGGCCAGGCAAATATTGCCTTCGGAACAGATGGCTGGAAAGCTTTCATGAACCAGCTCAAGAGCAATTTCGAGGTCATACGGGTGGACATGGCAAAGAAGACCATGATACTCAAGCTGGATAACCTCAACATTCCATTCCACATACTTGAGGACGTCAATTCCAATGCCCAGCATGCCTATGAGAGGCTACGGCGGTCTAAAGACAAGCTGACAGGGGCCAGAAAAGCCCTGGATGATACTGACAAGGATCTGGTCAGGGGCGAAAAGAAGGCAAAACGCAAGGAGATAGAAAAGGAGAAAAGCACCAGGAAGAAGACGTTCTGGTTCGAGAGATACCGATGGTTCTTTTCCAGTAGCGGTAATCTAATAATCGGAGGCCGTGACCAGAAGACCAACGACAAGCTGGTCAAGAAGCATCTTAAGGGCAAGGACAGGTACGCTCACGCCGACATAACAGGCGCTCCCAGCATCGTGATGAAAGACGAAGGAGAGGGTGTTGACGAGCTTACACTGAAAGAAGGCTGCCATTTTGCTCTCATCCACTCCAAGGCATGGAGCGTAGGTCTTGGAGCTGCATCTGCATACTGGGTAAAGCCTGACCAGGTCTCCAAGACCGCTCAAGCTGGAGAGTTCGTACCCAAAGGAGCCTTCATCATCCGCGGCAAACGCAACTACATGCACGACATGCCGCTTCGAGCCGGAGTGGGCGTATTCGAGCATAAGGGCGAGACCATGGTCTTTTGCGGCCCGGTCTCGGCAGTCAAACATCACTGCCAGAAGGTCATCGAGATAACACCTGGCCCCACCAAGAAGACCCAAGCAGGCAAACTGCTGGCATCCAGGCTGGAGGTAGGCAACCTTGACGAGATGCTGAGTGCCCTGCCGCCTGGAGACATTATGATCTTGGAGTAGACTCTGGATATAAAGGGCAAGTCGGTTGGTTCGAAAATTACCTGGCCGCTACCCCATTGGTTAGGTTTTCCACATCATATTCATTTCTTCAGCTCTGATTCAATATATTCCAAGCGTTTGATGTGCTCCTTGATATTGAGCCCTGCGTTGAAAGCCAGCTTGTTATCCAGGCGTCCTCTTTCCCTGATTCTACCCTTGAGTTTTGGCATTCTTCTAAGAACAAGGCTTGCCCAGTCATCATTTTCTCGAATGGATTTTATCACGTTCTCAATATCGCTGTTTTTCAGAAGCATTGCCGCATCATAATTGTGCTTGTAGCTAACAGGAAGACCCAATTTCACTGCTGCCATATCCTCTATGGAGGGTACCCTCGCTATAATCGAGCCATCTCTGTTATGATACCGAATTTCTACAGCCTCATAATCTGTCAAGCTGAAATCGAAATAGTGAGGTGTACTGGACTCTTGAATTCTCGGAGGCGATATCTCTATTCTCAGCTCAACAACGTCTACAAGGGGCTTCTCATCCGGGTTAATATCTACATTTGGTTCATATTTCTTGAAGAACTTGATACCCCAATCTACGACTTCTTCTTTGAAACCGAATGATGCCAGTACCTTATGCAATCCTTTAAGCGTTGTTTTATCGGTTACTCCATCCACATCGAGCGTGAACCGATGGTGGCCTTTGCCCAGATGCGCACGCACACCCCATCCTCCAATGACGATTATAGAATCCTTGATGGTTTCCAGAATCTCCAGGCTTTGATCCTCGATATCCTTCTTGACAGCCTCAGATAGTTCTTCCTGATTCATAGTCCTCTCACCCCGTGTTCGATACCCCCGAATTCCAGATACAGGTCAACATTCCAGCGATCCTCGTAAGGAGCCTCCCAACCACTCTTGCCGTATTTCTTATCTTGGGAGAGGAATATCCTTCTTTTTTTGGTTTTCTCTCTCAGGAATTTGTTGATTGTGGCTGATGGAACCAGGCGTTTATCGATATTATAGAGAATATCAAGATAGCAACCGATTACATTCACAAGTTTCTTATCAATGGCCAACTTCAATAACACGTCATAATTCAGAAGGTTCTGCTTGACCATCAGAACGCAGATATCCTCCACACCCTCAGTTGTTAGTACCTTTCTCAGGAAGTTCTCCTCATGAGATAGCCCACCATCCACGCTTTCGAGTATGGTCAACCGATCTGAACTCCCTTTCACCAGGAATCCTGTATCTTTTACAGATAGGCTTCCATCGATCTGCTGATACAGAATTCTTTCAACCTCGTCTGGAGTCTCAGCAATCTCTCTGTATGGAACCTCACCTGGATAATACAAGCTCTGCCGATCTTTCTTGGGAGCCAAAAGCTCGCTTAAAAGCCTGTTCAGCTGATGATTCGTGTTGTATTCTGCTACAATTGGTTTTCTTTTACTGTAAAGCACTATATCATTTTCATGCAGGTAGGTGAGTATCTTTTTCACAGAAACAATCGACAGTCCAGTGGCCTTGACAATCTCTCTGATGATGTCGTGTTTCTCAAGTGACTTCCAGACCAAAAGGGTCGATGGTCTTGTGAGAAACTCGGGATCAATGCCATGGGTTAGGCACTGGATGTAGATATTGGACAGCTTCTGTGCCTCATACTCCTGAACCACCATAACAGTTCCATTCTCGATTCTTACCATATTTTTCTCTTCCAGCTGATGCACTGCCTTGTAAACGGTAGGCATGGCATAGGGCAGCCTGGTCACAAGCGTTCTCAGCGGTTGGGATCTGATTGAGATCAGGGCGAAGACAGCAGACTTTGCATTCATAGCAAGATATACTAAAAACAGAATTATTATTTAAAGTTTTATACTATTAGTTTACGATATAATGAATTTCAGCAGTTATCATGCGATATATTCACCTGTCGGGCTGCCCACCAATGGAGGTATAACCCACTTTATTGGAATGATTGACAACTCCAACGTCCCCAACCCCAACCCTTTTCCGTTGCCTTCCCCATTGGCTCTGCATGGACGCATTCTTCCAAAGGGCACACGACCTGGCCAACATCATCAAGGATTATAGCGATGCTCATGTCTTGGTTGTCTCCCACTATGATGCCGACGGATTAAGCGCAGCTGCAATAGCTAGTGTTGCCCTTGATAGAGCCTTCATCCAGCACGAGGTCAGGATACTCAAGCAACTGGGCCCAGATGATATCGAGCAACTCAAGCAGGAAAAAGAGCACGAACTTATCTGGTTCTGCGACTTTGGAAGCGGCCAGTTCCAGAGCCTTAATGGATTGAATTTTATCATTACTGACCACCATGTACCAGACACAGAGATAGGAGCCAGCGCAGATGCTGGAGCAGGAAGCGGTCAGAGAAGTCTCGCCGACTTTGGAGGCGCGATACATGAGGAGCGACAACTGAACCCTCATTTTTTCGGCTTTGACGGCGCAACCGACCTATCTGGCGCTGGAGCTACCTACTTCGTTGCAGAGGCATTGGACAAGGGAAACCGGGACATGTCCCCTATTGCCATCGTTGGCGCCATAGGAGACCTTCAGGCCTCCCACAACTGCAAGCTTATGAGCATGAACAGGCTGATATTGGGTCATGCCCAGACCCTGGGATTGGTCGAGATCAAGAACGATGTATGGTTCTTTGGAAGGGAAACACGCCAGCTTCAAAAGTTCATGCAATTCTCAAGCGACCCGGAAATTCCTGGGGTTTCTGGCTCCAGAGAAGGTGCGGTGGCGTTCCTGGACGAGCATGGCATACACCAGCGCGAAGGAGACCACTGGCGAGTTTGGGTAGATCTCACTGAAAACGAAAGGCTGAGGCTGATAGATGCCATGCGGGTGTTGCTGGAAAAGCACGGAAAAGATGCCAGCAGACTGATAGGCGAGTCCTATGTGCTGGTAAATGAACTGGAAGGCACTGCGCTTCACGATGCAAAGGAGTTCTCAACGCTTCTGAACTCCTGCGGCAGGCACGACCGCGAGGACATTGGAGTGGAGGTTGCCAAGGGAAACAGGAAAAAAGCCCTAAAGCAGGCCTTTGGACTGCAAAGCGGCCATCGCAGGGTATTGGTACAATCCATGAAAGTAGTGGAACAGGTTGGCATCAATGCAATGGATTACCTGCAATATTTCCATGGCCACGCCTTGATAAAAGAGAGTGTCATTGGCACCGTTTCAGGGATGATACTAGGCTCACGCAAGGCCGACGACAACATACCTTTGATAGGATTCGCTGATAAGGGAGAGGACGAAATAAAAGTGTCAGGCAGGTCCACCAGAAAGCTGGTCGAGCTAGGGCTTGACCTTTCGGCAGTCATGAATAAGTGCGCAGAGGCTCTCGGAGGTGTTGGTGGAGGACATGCCGTTGCAGCTGGCGCTACCATTCCCGCAGGCACAGAAGAGCAATTTTTGAAGCTTGCTAACAAGATGATAGGCAAACAGCTAGCCAGCTCATCTAGCTGAAGATTACCTCGCCTATGATGGCGATCTCAGGGAAGTTATCATCTGTATTATCCGAATCTAGAATGTCCCATACAAGGAACATCTTATCGCCAGGTTGAATTCCCAATTGTAGGTAATTGAGGTCATTTATCTGGTATATGTCGTTGGCAGTAAGGTTTCCCTGGCCAGAAGTGTCAAGGAATACTATTGTAGGATCTGCAGATACCGAGTCTATATCACTGGTCAGACCCTTTTTTATTGTAGCATTGGTGGTTGAATCTATGATGTAGAACCTAACCTGATCGGTGGGGACGGACTTGGTGATGCTGGTGACTGTGACTGTATAGCCAGCATGGAGAGAAATAAGATCACCAGTCTCGCGCTCCTGAACCCCAAGAATTGCAGATGGTGGGTCGCCTGCCTCTACAGTGATGATGAGGGTTGTTTCGGTATTGTCGGTGCCGTCAGAGACATTGAGAGTCACTTCCTTCTGGCCGATGGTAAGATAGCTATGAGTCACGCTTGCGCCGCCTGCATCGTTCTGAATGCCATCCAGAGAATCAAAGTCCCAGGTATAGCTCAAAGCATCGCCATCAGCATCAAGTGCAGTGGCGTTTAAGGACAATTGCTCATGGAGGAGTACGATGCCATCGCCATCTGCATCCTCAACTGTGATTGTGACTGTTGGTGGATTATTGGCATCTGGATCTGTGATGATCGGATCTGGGTCATTAAGAAATACGAACCATATTCCAGCCCCTGCAACTGCCGCAACTACCACGAT
>JAUVCJ010000062.1 GCA_030595765.1 Thermoplasmatota archaeon
GGGTCAAGGAAAATTTCAAGCTTGAACTCTCTAGGTCAGAGTTGGAGCCGTTAGGCCTAAGGGTTGAGTCCACTGGGTATGCGTTCCACATCATGGAGAAAAAAGCATCCAAGTTCAACGGGGTCAAGCGCGCCTGCGAGTTGGCTGGCATTGACATCTCCCGGGTTGTGGCCTTTGGAGATTCAGGTAATGATATCGATATGCTTGCGGGTTGTGGAATGGGGATTGCAGTGGCCAATGCGATCCAAGATGCAAAAAAGGCTGCTGACTATGTCTGCAATAACGAGAATGGCTCAGGTATTCGAGAAGGCCTTGAAGAGGCCGGAATTCTATGAATGCTAGGGAGAAGGTATATGAGTGCTAGGAAGAAGGCCTATGAGTGTCTGGGAGAAGGTCTATGAACAGCATGGAGAAGGGATTCAAAACTCTGGCCAGCCAAATGCTTCTTATCAAGCAAAAAAAATTAGACCTTGAACAGAGAGCAGTTGCACTTAGACAAAAGGGAATTGATGTTCAACTACCCAGCCTCACCCTTGCCCCTGATAGTATTTCTGAATCCGAGTCCTTGTATGCAATGCTTGAGCAGGCCCATTCAAGGCTAGATGAGGCATCTTGCCGATTGTATGAGCTGGAACATGAATAGTAAAATATGATCTGTGTCGGGTTGAGAACTAGCTCTATCCCATCACTTGGTAACTGCATTGTCTACTCAGTCTAATCACTTGCTGGCTGTTCCTGGCCATCGGTGGTTGGTTGCGCTAGCATTAGTTCATACTGATAAACTATATCGATCTGGTACCTGAAGCCAAAGTCCTTGTAAACGTAGGGTGTAGGTCTTTGACCTACAACAGGTTCAGGTCCATAGTAAAAGGGCTTGCCGCCATAGCAGCCACAGGATATATGGATCTCCCATTCTTTGTCAAGGTAGGTAGTTTGTCCAACTGGAGCATAGGGGTCCTGGCGGGGGTAGAAATTGATGAAGCCCTCGAAGGGAGTGAGTGCATCGGCCATTCCCTCCTCGACCTTGCTGTAATTGTCACTAAATGCCCAGATCCGTATGTTGTCAGGGTCGGAGCCATCATCAGTGTCAGCATGCTCCTGGTCGAAGTCCAGAACATTGAAACTGATCTTCAATCCTATGATCGTATTACTGGGCAATGGAACCTTGATCACTGTATCTGCCATATACATATGGGACTCTGTCGCGTTGGACTCGCCACTAGTATCAGCCCACCCACAACCTCCTTCAACAACGAATGGTAAGGTGATGATCTCTGGTTTTGGAATCGGATCCTTGAACTCAGTGGAAAAGCCTGAGCTACCTATGGACGTCATCATGAGAAGGACGACTAAAATGTTAGCTACCAAGTATTTTCGTTCCATGCTACCAAATCTCTTTATGTTTAAGGTTACTAAAAAGTTTTTGGTCTGGGTATTTAGCCTCTCGAACCGACTGACCTGTTATATTCGGGTCAGTGCACCTTCTCTGGGTTTGAGTGCCATTTCCGCATGGCCAACACTCTGTATATCACTATGCTGGCAAAGCTCATTCCTGCCGCAATTAGAATGCAGACCACGATCTCCTTGTATAGCATCTCATCCATCAGGGACAGCACAAGCGCAGTTAGCAACGGCCCGATCAGGGCGCAGAGGCTTATTAGAGACTGGAACAATCCTGTAACCGTGGCTTTTTCTGGATTTGTCTCGGTTAATATTCTCAATGCTCCTACATACATAAATGCCCAAGAAAACCCCAGGGGCACCTGAAGAAGCAGGATCCACATATAGCTCGGGGCAAAGGCGAAGCCAAGGAAAGTTAGGGTGGAAATGACCAATCCCATCTGAAGAGATACATGCCCCTTGATGCGGTCGGTGAGTGTCAGCATGACAAAGAACTGAGTGGTCATATTGGTGGCTTGAATTATTCCTATGAAGAAAAGGTCAGCTCCAAGAGCCAAAAGAAATAGTGGCCATAGTGTCCAGATCATGAACGCACCCGTGTGCCTGACCAGGAAAGGCAAATATACGATAAGGTTTCGTCGAATGATATCTCTGGGAAACAGGGGGATGGCTATTGGCTTGAAGCTCTTGCTATCTTTCAATCCTATTGCCATAATGAATGCCACCACATACATGATGGAAGAAAGGAGGAACGTACCCTGAAGTGTGTAAAACGTTGCTACAGCACCGCCTGCAAGGCTCCCAAATCCCCAACCCAGGGAGCCAAAGGACGAGAACTTCCCCATCTTCTTTCTTGCATCTGCTATCAGTGCTATCAAGGATGCCGTGAATATCCCTGACGTGAAGCCTAAGAGGATCCTTGTAAGCGCCATCGTTACAAAATCGTACATGAACAGGTGAAGTAGGAAGGCTATGGTGCTTGTTGCCAGACCTAAGTAGATAAGCAACGAACGACCATACATGTCCGAGCGCCTTCCGAATGTGTAGTTTGAGATCAGGGCTGCAAGAGCATTCATTGCCGTGATGAACCCAATAGCCTCTCCTGAAAGGTTGAGCTGTTCCTTTGCAAAAACCACCACGAACGTCCAGGTAGCCATGTTGCCACCCATTTGCAGAAATTGAATGCCGTGGATTCTCACTGGCACAGTGTAATGTTAGAGAGCCAGATAAAGCTTGAGGTAGGCAAGGTTTTATATAAGCATTATAGTTACCCTCATATTCGCAATCAGCCCTTGGATTGGTGCTATCATGGCTCGTGGATTGAACACTGCTAAAAAGCTTGCAAAGGACCGCAAGAAATTCCGGTGGAACGACCGGTATTTTAAGAAGCGGGCGCTAAAGCTAAAGGAAAAATCGGACCCGCTGGGAGGCTCTGCCCAGGCTCGTGGGATCGTACTGGAGAAGGTTGGGATCGAGGCTAAGCAGCCCAATTCAGCCATCAGGAAGTGCGTAAAGGTCCAACTAATAAAGAATGGTCGCCAGATAACTGCTTTTGCAGTAGGTGATGGCGCTATCAACTACATTGATGAGCACGATGAAGTGATGGTGGAGGGCATTGGAGGAAGAATGGGCCGTTCATATGGCGATCTTCCTGGAGTGCGATTCAAGGTTATCAAGGTCAACAACATCTCCCTCAAAGAGCTGGTGATGAAGAGGAAGGAGAAGCCTGTCCGTTAATTAGGGTGATTTCTATGGTCGATGAGAAGGAAAACCAGCCCCAGAAGGAAGAACAGAAGGAGGAGCCAGTAGTGTCAACCACTGAAGCGACTCCGGTAGCAAAACCAAAGGCTAAGCCAAAGGCAGAAGCTCCAAAGAAGGATGCCAAGCCAGCAGCTGAGCCCAAAGCAGAAGCTCCAAAGAAGGATGCCAAGCCTGCAGCCAAGCCCAAGGCAGAAGCTCCAAAGAAGGATGCCAAGCCTGCAGCCAAGCCCAAGGCAGAAGCTCCAAAGAAGGATGCCAAGCCTGCAGCCAAGCCCAAGGCCGATGCAAAGCCAAAGGCTGAGCCAAAAGCTGAATCAAAGAAGGCTACAAAGACTAAGGACGATTCTGCTTCACCAGATGCTACTTCAGCACCTGAGGCCGCTGTGGGGCATGAGGTGGAAGCGGCTCAGAAGAAGAAGATGAGCGCTGCTGATAAGATTCTTGCCAAGCATCCCTTATTTGGGAAATGGGATCTAAGCGAAGTAAAGGTCGAGGATCCAGGACTAGTAAGATACATCAATCTTGACCCATTGCTGGTACCCCATACCGGTGCCAAACACACCTCAAGGGCATTTGGCAAGACAAGAATGAACATTGTCGAGCGTCTTATAAACAATCTTATGAGGACCGAGCACACCACTGGAAAGAAGATAAAGACCTACAAGTGTGTGCAGGAAGCCTTTGAGATAATCAACAAGAGAGCCAAAGAGAATCCAGTCCAGGTGCTGGTCAAGGCCTTAGAGAACTCCTCACCAAAGGAGGAGATAACCCGCCTCAGGTTCGGAGGGATATCTGTACCCAAGGCCGTCGATACATCCGCATCAAGGAAGCTGGATATTGCACTACGCAACATCTGCGTAGGCATAACCAAGTCTTCCCACAAGAACCGCAAATCTCTGTCCATGTGCGTTGCAAACGAGCTTTTGCTCGCTTCCAGAGGCGATATGGACAGCTATGCAGTTTCAAAGAAAGAAGAACTGGAAAGAGTTGCCCAGTCGGCACGCTAACCAGGATCTCAATTGACCTATTTCGGAGTCTGATAGTATGGGACGAAAAGAGGATAATATACGCAAGGCGCAAGCCCTGATGACAAAGGTAGACATGATACGCAACATCGGGATAGCAGCCCACATTGATCATGGAAAGACTACGCTTTCTGACAATTTAATAGCAGGCGCGGGAATGATGTCGGAAGACCTGGCAGGAAAGCAGCTTTTGCTGGATTATGATGAGCAGGAGCAGGCCAGAGGCATTACGATCAATGCAGCCAATGCTTCAATGGTGCACGATTTTAAGGGAGCCGAGTATCTGATTAACCTGATAGACACTCCTGGTCATGTGGACTTTGGCGGAGACGTTACAAGAGCCATGAGGGCAGTTGACGGCGCCATCGTTGTGGTCTGTGCTGTTGAGGGCATCATGCCCCAGACAGAGACCGTTATCAGGCAGGCCATTAAGGAAAAGGTCAAGCCCATCCTGTTCGTGAACAAGGTTGACAGGCTCATAAACGAGTTAAAGGTCACACCTGAGCAGATGCAAGAGAGATTCATGAAGGTCATTGGCAGGGTCAACGACCTCATCCAGAGGATAGTGCCTGAGGAGTTCAGGGGCGTGTGGGGAGTAAAGGTAGACGATGGGTCTGTTGCCTTTGGCTCGGCTTATCACAACTGGGCTACATCTGTTCCGTTCATGAAGGAGACTGGCATATCGTTCAAGGAGATATATGACTATTGCGCAAATGATAACCAGAAGGAGCTGGCAAAAAGAGCTCCAATCCATCAGGTACTCCTGGATATGACAATTGACCACATGCCAAACCCCATTGAAGCTCAGAAATATAGGATACCGCATATCTGGCATGGCGATAAAGAATCAGAAGTGGGAAAGTCCATGGTAAGTTGCTCCAACAAGGGACCTATCGCGATGATGATAACAAAAATAATAATGGATCCTCATGCAGGCGAGGTAGCGATCGGCAGGCTGTTCTCAGGCTCTATAATGCGTGGGCAGGAGCTTAGGATCATAGGAATGCCCAATAAGAACAGGGTTCAGCAACTTTCACTGGCTGTAGGTGGGGATAGGATCGCAGTGGAAAAGCTTGAAGCTGGCAACATCGTTGCTGTAACTGGCCTTAAAGATGCAATTGCAGGCTCTACTGCAACCTCAGACCCTGATATGGCTGGCTTTGAGAAAATAGTTCATGTTTCAGACCCGGTTGTTACCAAGGCTGTTGAGGCTAAGCACACCAGGGATCTTCCAAAACTCGTAGAGGTGCTTCGTTCCATTGCCAAGGCAGACCCGTCCATAGTGATAGAGATCAACCAGGAGACCGGAGAGCATTTGATGTCCGGCATGGGTGAGCTTCATCTGGAGATCACAGAGTATCGCATTTCGAAGGAGTATGGGGTGGAAATTAACACCAGCGCTCCTATAGTGGTATATCGTGAAGGTGTGGAAAAAGCTAGCCCCAGAACCTTTGAGGGGAAATCACCCAACAAGCATAATCGCTTCTACTTCATCGTCGAACCCCTGGATGACTACCTAGTTGATGCAATCAATTCAGGTGAGCTTCAGTCTGAGGGCAAAATAAAGGATCCCAAGCAAGTTGGAAGAGTACTTCAGGATCTTGGCATGTCCAAAGACATGGCCAAGGGTATAAGGCTGATCCATAACAAGAACATGTTCCTAGACCGGACCAAGGGCATACAGTATCTCTACGAAACAATGGAACTTTGCCTTCAGGCCTTCAAGGAAGCAATGGACGGATCACCGCTGGCAAGGGAGAAGGCAATGACCATGAAGGTTATGCTTATGGATGCAAAGCTCCACGAGGACTCCATCCACCGCGGACCAGCTCAGATCATACCTGCAGTGCGAAACGGCATTTTCGGCGCCATAGCCGAGGCAGGACGCATACTTCTTGAGCCAAGGCAGAAGGTGTTCATCACCGTGCCTATGGATCAGATGGGCGGAGCTACAAGGGAGATCCAATCCCGCCGTGCTGTAATAGAGGACATGACTCAAGATCGTGACACAACTACCATAGTTGCCAAGGCACCAGTTGCCGAGATGTTTGGCTTTGCTTCAGCAATACGCGGAACAACTGGCGGCAGAGCTCTCTGGTCAACCGAGTTCGATGGATATGAGAGGGTACCGAGGGAAATTCAGGAGAAGGTCGTAGGCCAGATCAGGACCCGCAAGGGTCTGAAGCCAGAACCTTATCCAGCAAGCTATTTCTCGTCTACCTAGATCGAATCGCCAGATTCATATCTCTGAGATGGGTTAAAGACAAATGGGCTCTGTAAAAACAGAGCCCATACTTTTCTTTCTTTCTTTCTATATTCAGCTAATTACATTCAGTTAACAAACTCATCTTCAGCTCTATCTCCAATCAGTTAGACAAACACATATTCAGTTCCATTCCAGTTTTATCTCTTGTTATATTTTCTAGTTCTATTTTTTCTTCACTATTTGCTGCCCTGCTACCATTGTTTCTCTATCTTGCAGTCGCTATGCTAAAATGATTAGAGCCAGAAGCTTGTTCACAATCATGCTCAATGGTAAATCAATGACCATACCTCGGGAATATGTTGAAGACTGGGGATATGGTGCCAATATATTAGCTACTCCACAATAACTCAACTGAGCATGGAGTAGAAGGCGTAGATGGTGCCCATAAGAGCCTCTCCAATGATCAGGCCTGTTGCTATCATGTAGGTGTCCAACACCTTAAGGGTTCGTTTCTTTTCCTTCTCAGGGTCGTCCCCTAGGCTCTCAACCCATGGCTCTAAGGTGCGCTTCTCCCAGATGTCTCTGATAAGTCCGCCCAAGATCATCGGAAGCATCAAAGCCAGTGGGAAGTACATCCCAAGGCCAAAAGCAGTTCCCATGCCTGTTGTGATCTCAGAAACGACTCCGATGGCTAGTCCTATTGCCAGAAAGCTCATCATCATCCCCAGGCTCTCTCCGCCTACTAGAGCTCTGGTGATGCTTGCAAACGCATTGGCCTGAGGTGCTAATAGATCAAGTGTGCCGTCTGCCAGGAGCTGTCCAAACACCACAGCGCCGATTATTGCCATTGCCGCACCGAAGGGTATGGCTACGGTGACCGCCTTGACTAGATGATATGGTCTGTTACCGATGTAGAGCCCAGTCTTGAAATCAAGTATTATGTCGCCTGACATGGAGATGGCACCAGCGAAAAGAGTGGTTCCAAGCAACGCCATGATGGCAACTTGGCTAGGCTCAAGGCCCATTGCCACAAACAGAAGGACAAGGGCAAGCATTACTATGAACGAAGTACCTGAAACTGGTTCTGTACCGGTCTCTCCCATGACCTTGACTGCAATTGCTCCGAGGAAGAATGTGGTTGCAACTAGAATTGCTGCAAACACCAAAGAAGCGATGAGCGGAAAGCCACCAATTGTGGTAAACAGCACAACTGTGGTGATCAGGGTCAGAATTGCCATGAACTTGATATGGCTTGCAGGCCACTCATACCAGCCCATGCCACGCACATACTCACTGCTCATACTATTCTCGCCATCTCCACCACCAGAACCCAACAGGTCACCTGCTGCGCTCTTGAAGGTCGGAGCCATCTTGATCAGCGCAGTAATGCCACCACCCAGAATTGCACCAACAGCCATAGGTCTAGCAACATCCACATAGGCCTTCCAGGCTGGTATAGGGTCGTCGATAACCGGGTAGAAGGTTCCTGCCATTGTATCGAAAGCAGGAATATTCGCAGTTACAGCAAGCGGAACGATAATGAACCATGTGAAAAAGGTCCCGATGTTCACAAGAAGCGCTACCTTGAATCTCATGAACCACCCAATGCCTAGCTGGATGGGTATGAGCCCAAAGCCTACCATAGTATAGGTGGAGGAACTCAAAGGCTGCTGGATGTCACCGGCAGAGCTGTAAACTTCGGTCATTTCTTCTCCACCAAAAAAAGAGTAGAAAACTGATTTTCCAGCATTTACAGGAAAATCCCTTAGGAAAGTGAAGATCATTGTGATGGTGATCCAGATGCCTACCAGCCGTATTGATTTCTTGGCCTGTTCCGAGTCTCCCTCGGTCCCTGCCGACCATCTATCGTTGGCGATGTCCACAAGCTGAAGGCTTGGCTCCCAGCCAGGTATGTGCAGAGGATCTTCGACCAGCCATATCCTTCTAAGAATGATGAAATAAAGCACACCCAGCATTCCGGTCATGATTGAGAGAATAAATGCAAGGAACAGTATCTCTGGCGGCACGGAATTAATTATCCTGATGACGTTTCCGTCGGCATCCACACCCAATGCGTACTCGTCTTTTCCCATTAGGAGGTACATTGCTGGGAATGTGAAGATAAAGCCAGTACCAACGTATGTTGCTGCATTGGTAGCTGATGATGCGATGTTTATTTCGGAAGGATGCCAGCGGAATGCCATTCCTATCAATGCCATGATGTACCATCCACCGCTGATGGCCAGGCCTACTTTAAGGCCGACATACTGGGTGATGATTGCGAACATTGTGCCTATTACAAGTCCTATCACGATGCGCTTCCAAACGAACCTGGACCGTTCAAACCCCTCTACTCGATTCTTCTCTTCAAAGTACTGCTCAACGGTTCCGGTGTTCAGGTTACTCCAGACCTCAAGATCAAAATAATTTAGGGTTCCCTTCTCGACCTTTTCAATGCCCGTGGGGGTCATTGGCTCGCAGTAGTTTCGCTCCCGCACGTCCAAAGGGAATTCCTCCTGGTAAACTAAACGTCCAGGGTAGCTTCTGGAAGTATTTAAGTTTTGAGAAATTGGTAAGTCCCATCTTCTCGGTTCCCTAAATGTTTAGGGCAAGTTTAAGATAGATTTAGATGTCGAAATACATCCAATGCTCCCAGGTTGAGATGTGCACGTTGAACTGGAACACTTCCTTCTTTTTGATCTCCATGTAACGTTCGAAGCATTCGTTGCCAAGTGTGTCCTTGACAAGGTCATCGGTCTCCATAAGATCCAATGCCTCCTGAAGGGTTCTGGGTAATTGGCCGATGCCCAGCTCTTTCCTTTGAGATGCAGAAAGCTTGTTCACATCCTCGTTAATCGGGTCGCCAGGCTCGATCTTTTTCTTGATGCCGTCAAGTCCTGCGGCTAAGATTGTTGAGAATGCCAGGTATGGATTGGCAGAGGTATCAGACTGCCTTGCTTCAACATCAATTGCACTTTTATCCCCGAACTTGGCAGGAATGCGAACCATTGTGGTGCGGTTGTGCATTGACCAGGCTGTATAGACCGGAGCCTCGAACTCTGGAACAAGTCTTTTGTATGAATTGACGGTGGGGTTGGTGATGGCTGCCATACCGGCGGCGTGGTCTAGAATACCTCCAATGTAATATCTTGCTTCCTGGGAAAGTCCATCAGGGTCATCTTTATCATAAAAACGATTATCATTCTCGCCTCCCAGATACATATGGACATGCATGCCGTTGCCAGCATCTGCAAACAGTGGTTTGGGCATGAAGCATGGGATGTAACCGTACTTCTGAGCCACTATCCTTCCGTAATACTTGTAATTGGCAACAGCGTCTGCTGTTTGAACCAGAGAGGGCAGGAAATCGAACTCCACCTCCATCTGACTGGTCCCATTCTCGTGGTGATGATATTTTACAGGGATGCCAAGGTCTTCAAGCAGGGTTGAAAGCTCGTTACGGTAGGCCTCACCCTTGTCTTTGGGTGCAGAAAGAGCGTATCCACGCCTTGGCTTTGAGGTGTAGAGTGTGCCCAAGTTCGGCTCTATAAGGTCTGGAATACCGTAAAGATGCCCAATGCCTATTGAGCTCTCATTAGACCAGACATCATTCTGTACCATGGCGCTCTTGCGCGATGTGAACAGATAGAACTCCATCTCTGGGAGGAAGTTGGTGAACTTGTATCCCGCTTCATTTGCCTTCTTGAATGTCCTATCAGCGATCTGTCTGGGGTCAGCATAATAGGGCTGACCATTTCGTGAATCAAAGACCGAGCATGTGACCCTTGCCCTGCGCTGACCGTTGCTGGGGTCGATTGGAAGGATGTGGAGGGTTGTTGGATCGGGCTTTGCAGTGATGTCTGAATCTTCAGCCTGTCTGTATCCAACCGATGACCCATCGAAATTAACACCATGCCTCCAGATGGAGCCAGACAGATATGATTTTACAGGAAGTGAGAAGCTTCTAAGCTCTCCGAACATGTCAGTGAACTGGGTTATGACCCACTGTATCTCATTGTCTATCAGTATCCCGTTGGCTGAGTCAAAATCTAAATTATCGGTTCCAGTCATGAATATGCCCTCCTGAAGGGG
>JAUVCJ010000286.1 GCA_030595765.1 Thermoplasmatota archaeon
CATCCCTTAATCGGGAATAACACTCATAGACGCACCTGACACCGACTGGCTTGATGGCCGGGCCACTAAGCCCTCCCATGCCGTTGCCCAATATCGGCCTGCCTGAGTCAACATCAATGGCCATGCCCTTGAGGGTATTGATCAGCACCAGGGCGTCTACACCTGCTTTGGCTACTTCCAAAGCAATGCTGGCAAGGTCTGTCACATTGGGAGTAAGCTTTGCCCATACTGGAATTCCAACCTTTTTTGCTTCTCGGACAACACCGGCAGCCGTAACTGGATCCTGGCCAAGCTGTGACCCGTACCCGCTGGCATGAGGGCAGCTAAGGTTTAACTCTATTCCGTCAGCACCATAATCCATCATCTTGGTGGCGAGTTCCAGGAATTCATCTGGGTTCTTGCCAAATATGGATGCGATTATTGGCACACCACCCTTTCGTGCCGCTTCCAGCTCCTCACCATAGGCGTCTATGCCTGGATTTGCCAGACCTATTGCATTGAGAAGCCCTGTCTCAAGCTCTATCACAGTGGGGTTTGGATGACCCTTTCTGGGTTCTAGCCCAATGGACTTGGTGACCAGGGCTCCTGCTCCGGCCTTGGCAACTCTAGCCAGGGAATGACCGGTCTCGCCTAGTATCCCTGAAGCCAGCATGATCGGGTTGCTTAGCCTTAGGCCTGTTATCACCACTCCTTGTTCTGCCATTATGTAAGGGTAGACCCTAGTCTGATAATATGGTTACGGATTATGAATTAAACGCAGTGTAGCCCCTATGATATGAGCTAGAGGCCTTTATCTTACAGAGGCGCTCAATGGCTGGATGTTTCAGCGTTCGGAAATCTTCTACTGGTTGGAAAGCTCTCCAAGTATTGCCCTAACAAACTGCCAGAAATTGGCAACCGAGGCTATGCGGACCCTTTCCCCGGGAGAATGAGGGAATTCTATGTCAGGGCCAATGGACACCATGTCCATTCCAGGGTATTTTTCTCCGATGATGCCACATTCGAGACCCGCATGAACAGCCTTGGCTTCTGGCACCTTGCCAAACTCCTGCTGATGAACGGCCTTGACAACCTTGAGCAAAGCTGAGCCCATGTTTGGATTCCAGCCGGGATAGGCATCGTCCTGAACAACCCTGGCTCCTGCCATCTGACCTATTGACCTGATCGAATCCCGCCCTGCCTGTAGCTCAGAGCCTACAGAACTTCTGGTGGAGCAACCGATGACGACCTTGTCATCAGAGGTAACAACCGTTGCCAGATTTGTGGATGATTGCACCAGGCCAGGTATGTCCAGGCTCATTGCGAGCACACCATGGGGAAGTGCATTAAGCAGCTCCAACACCATTTTGCCCGAATTCGCTGAAAAAGCTTTTTCAGGCATCTGGGCATCCGCAATTGTGATAATAAGATCCTTGTCTGAAGCTCTAAGTTCGGCCTGCATCTGCCTGGTAGTCTCTTCGAGCTTTGTTGTGAAGTCCTGCACCGAGCCAGGTGGCAAAAGCACCACAGCCGAGGCCTCCCTGGCAAGTGCATTTCGCTTGGAACCACCATCAATCCTGGCAAGGGTCATGGGCTCATCAGTTCCGGCATTCAGAAGTGCTCTGGTCAGGCATTTGAGGGCATTGCCTCTCTGAAGTATTATGTCAAGGCCAGAATGGCCTCCAAGCAGTCCTGTTACCCTAACGATCTTGGCAACCAGACCCTGATCTGCAGATGTGAGTTCAACTCCAAGATGCATCTGAGTGTCCCCGCCACCTGCACAACCCACATAGATGGCGCCTTCCTCTTCGGTATCCATGTTCAGGAGTATCCTGCCCTTTAGAATGTCGCTACCTAGGTTGAAAGCCCCAGTCAGGCCGGTTTCTTCGTCTATGGTGAAAAGGCACTCCAACGGGCCTGCTACAAAGGTCTGATCCTCCAACACCGCAAGACTTGCAGCCACTCCGATGCCGTTATCGGCACCCAATGTAGTTCCCTGAGCCATTAGCCACTCGCCTTCCTGCTTGAACTGGATTGGGTCCTTTGTAAAATCATGAGGTGAGGACTCGTTCTTCTCGCATACCATGTCTACGTGACCTTGAAGAACAACTGTTGGTGAGCC
>JAUVCJ010000238.1 GCA_030595765.1 Thermoplasmatota archaeon
ATCCTATCCCCCCCGTGCTGGATGCCTGCCGAGAAGTTGGATATGATGAGGACGTTCAGCAACAGATATGCACCAAGGATTATCGTGAATAGGCCCTGGGGTATCAAAGAGGTTGCTGAAAGCTTCGAGAAAGCCCCTGAAAGAGTGACATAAATGGCGCTTGTGATGCCCATGACCAGAGGGGCAAACATAATTGTGGTTGTGCGCATTGTTGCCACCACCGGGGATAGGTTGGCCTTTATGTCCTGCTCCAGGTCGGTCAGGTCCCGCAGATATCTGCTGATGCCCATCAAGGCCTTACCAGCAGTAACGTTGTCCCTGCCTTCCAATGCAACCACAGCCCGCATTGTGGTCCTAATAGATGCTGAGGGGTAGGATTCCAGAACACCATTTTTTGCAAACAGCACCTCTTCCAGAGGGCTCCGGGTCATGTGCAGCCTGGCCAATATTTCTTGAAAAAGCCCAGCCACCCCTGAGCCCTTCATTGTCTCCACTACCTTTCCCATTCCAGCCTCTATTGTATCTCCTTCAGCTATCCTGCTCCCAAGCTGGAACAGCGCATCTGGAAACTCCTTTTCCATCTTTAACACCTTATCTCTGGCCTTTTTTGGCCTCCAGCTCAGTAGCGCAGGGTAAATGCAGAGCCCAAGCCCGGCAAGGGTCAGTGAGAATATGGCAAGCATTGTGGAATCCGGCTGAGCCAGCAGCAGCCACAGACAATATAGCGATGGAAGCCCAAAGCCCAAGGTCAGCAATAATGCCAGCACCATCTTCATCTTGTTACCGGTACCAGACCCCACTTCAGGCGGCTCTGAGGTGCCTGGCCGCCTAGCAAGGATCGTTAGTGAGTAGCCAAATGCTGCAACCGGGAAGATACAATCCATCAACACCGCAGTCAGGATCGCGCTCTGATGCCATGCGTCAGGGTCAAAAACATCAGCTGTGGAGCCAAGAGAGGTAGGGTCTGATAGGTCACCAAGGCTGCCCATAGGTAGCATGGAACCAACGACCAATGGCAGTATTATTCCCAGTGCAAAAAGGACTGTGGTCGAGCTTGTAAGCGATGCAGCAAAGGATTCGATGCGGCGTTTTGTGCCTGAAAGCACAGACTGGGTAGCCTTGTCCAGGGCAGCTTCCCTTCCAGAATGTGTGCCTTCCAAGGCTGCGCCGCGGATCGCAAAGAGCGCAGTTTTAAAATCCTCCGACCTCTCGCCCCAGTCCATTGCAAACTGGGAAATACCCTCTTCTAGGGTGGTATGCTCACGCATCTGGACCTTCCATAACAAACCATCAAGCTCTGTCCCCAACGGATGGGGTGAGTTGGCTGCTGCAAAGGCAATAGCCCTCTCCAGAGAAGGCTCCACATTCATGCTCAGAGCCATGTAATGAATGGCGTTCGGAGTCTGACCCAGGGTACGCATTCGCAATTTTTTGACCATGTGCTCTGGGTAGCTGCTCATATACAACAGGACTATCAGAGGGATGACCATGGTTGGCAGCAACACCATCAGTGCCAGGTCCATCAATCCCAATGTTATGCTTCCCAGGACCTGCATATCGATTACGACCATTACCAGAAAACTACACAGTGAGAGAAGGCCTGCTGCCCTGAATATCCCGCTTGGGTGGATGCCTCTACCCAGGTAAGCAAGCGCCTCCCTTGTGGAAGTATTGGCATTTGCTCGCTCCAGTCTTTTGGCCTTGTTCTCCATTCCATCAAGCTTTCTCTGGCACTTGTCTAGGGTGCGTCTTTCTGCACCAGCCAGGCTGATCTTGGATAGCTCCAGTTTTCGGGTCCTTATCCTTTCCTTCAATGTGTGCAGTGAACTTGACTCCTTTTTCGGGCTTGGATCCAACACTTGAAGCCTAGTAGCCAACCCCAGGAACGCACTGCGCTTCTGCTCTATAGCCCTGCTTCCAAGCATGCCATTGCTTTTTTTGCTGCCCTTAGGTTCACTCATCAGTCACGCTCTCCCTGAACCAGTCGCTCCAGCTCCTCAACACCTGCTTGCTTGCAGACCCATGATCGTTAACGCCCTTCCAGAATGCTGTGTTGGATCTGGCTGTCCACTCGGCTCCAAGCAGTTCCGGCCTGGAAAGCTCTAGGGACCTCTCAACGGTCATTCTTCTCAACTCTCCGCGCATCAGAATGTTCTGCAGAGCTTCCTGGTAGCTTATGCCCCAGGAAGAGGCAATTCCCCTGATATGTGGTGACTGCTTGTTTAAAAAATCGGTTTGAGATAGTGTATCCACACCGGCTGGGATCTCCATCAGAGAGTTGAACAGGCCGTCTGAATCCTTGTCGAGCTCAGCAATGTCGAGTACCCTCCTAACCTTGCGCTGGCCTCCTCTTGGACGCATGAGCCCTGCAATTACCACGATGTCTGTTGCTGAAAAGGACTTTGCAGGTATTTGCATGTCAAAGACCACACGCTCGTATATTGACTTGGCGGAGTTGCCGTGGATCGTTCCAAGGACCGAGCTTCCTGCTGTGCCTGCCCTCATTGCCTCGTAAAGTGTCCTGGCCTCCTGGCCTCTTACTTCTCCCATAATCAGTGCAGACTCTCCAAGACGAAGGGACACACGCAGAGCCTGGTCAGCACTCATCCTGCCACCACCACCCTCCCCAGGCTGCACGAAAAGGCTCTGGACCATGTAACCAAGCTTTTGCAGCTCAGGGCCTGGCAATTCCAGGGTGTCCTCGATGGTCAATATCCTCTGGCTTCTGGGAAATTCCAGCATGAGAGCACCAAGGAGGGAGGACTTGCCTGCGCCTCTGCTTCCGGCTATCAACATCGTAGACCTGCCGTCAACAAGGAAGGATAACAGGCCAGCCGCCATCGGTGTCAATGAACCATTGGCAACAAGCCGTGGCAGGGTCCATGGTTCTGTTGAATGCCTGCGCAGCGCAAGCGCCAGGCCATCCGGGCTAAGAGGCTTCCCTATCATCGTCACCCTTGTTGAGAACTCTGGCAGATCGGTCTCCAAAACCGGTTGGGACTCTGAGAACGGGCGTCCGCTCATGTACTTGAACCTTGCCAGAAAACTTTCCATCTCCCTCTTTGTGAGCCATATATTTGTGGTGAACTCGTCAAATAGCCTTGATTCATTGAGCCCTCCCAGCTGGATACGAACAGGGTTTCTGCCTACAGGAGCATCTGCATAGATGTCCTGGACATAGGGGTCTTTCAGAAGTACTTCAGGCACTCCAAAGCCTGCTGTGTACCTACCAAGTACAGTTGAGTACTTGCGCATCGAGCGCATCTCTTGAGCGTGTGTCTTGCCAAGCCT
>JAUVCJ010000128.1 GCA_030595765.1 Thermoplasmatota archaeon
CATTTGCACCTGCATGGAGGAATGCCATCGAGATGGTGTTGTAGGGCTGAAGGCCGTCAATTCTCCCAGTGACGCATGAACCTAGCAGAATCACAGAAGGCCCAAAGCGCATGTCTTTTACATGAGCCACGTCAAAAGCACCACCAGCTCCTATAGGTGGCAAAACTGCAGATCCAACCACACTAGTTGGAACATACCAGTAATAGAAGCCGTGTGCGGTGCCGTATATGAAGTTCGAGGATTCATAGTAAGGGCCTGTAATGTCCCTTCCTGAGGTTAATTCGGTGTGTCGTCCTGTAGAGACGCCGCTTGAAGTGAATCCAGCCTGTTTGAACATAATATCTGCCTTGGCTGCTGAAGTCGCTGCAGAACCTACTGGGGGTTGACTACCAATGAAGGTCATGGTGTTGTCCTTCCAGCTATCTGAAACTGATGGATCCTGAACATTGGCAACAGGCATTGTATCGATTATATCATAGTAGAAAAATGTTCTAGCCAACAGTGCGCTGACATCCTGAACGTCCCACCCATCTATTCTACCAACAGCGACATCAGCCGAAGGGTCTCCCTGAAGATCACGCGGTGGATCCTCAGGGTCGGTATCGATATCAGAATAGATTATATCTCCGGGAACTCCAAAGCCTTGGGTAGCATCCCCAAGCCCGGCAGAGTCATAGTAATACTGCGGTACCATGTTCGTATCACCTAAGATACCTACATACATGGGATCAGTCTCAAGACGTCCCTGATAATGCTCAGCCAGTGCCACAATATCCTCAGGAGTGTCTATTGGCATTCCTGCCAGTTTGCCAAGTAATCTATTAAGCTCTCTCTGAACCTTTAATGTTATGATGTTAGCATTCTCTATGACATCACTGTTAGATGCTGGGTCTCCACAATCCTTGCAACCAATGTACCCTTGTGTGTGTAGTGTAAAGTCGGGTTTTGCAAGTACGATACCTTGCCTGTGGGCAGTCAGATAGGGTCCCATGGATGAGATGGCTGGCATCAAGGGGTAGATCGGGCTTTCAAGCTTTTCTATCTGGATGTCAAGAGTGAATGTACTGGTAAGGTCGGGGTCAGTTGGCAGTCTTCCTATGAGCTGGATTGCGTGCTTGCCGGTATCAGAATACATCGGTATCTGAGTATAGAAATGGGCGTATTCAGTAGGGGCAAAGATACCAGTACCATATCCAATGTTCTCATAGGCAGGCGAACCACCGAAGAACTGCAAAACATCGCCACCTTCTCCGCTCTCTTCAATAATGCCATTCTCGTCAGCATCAATGCCTATGTATGCATAGATCCGAGCACCTGATTTGTCTCCCAGCGTCTCCTCGGATACGTCCATGTGCAGGTCTACTATCAGATTTGCATACTCGAAGTCTTCAGGTATATCAAAGTAAAATATTGGATTCTCTGCTGAGTTCTCTGGAGCGGCACCCGGATATGCTGCTGCATCCGAATCAGTGATGATGTCTGTAACCGGGTAACCTGTTGGTCTGATGGTCTTCAAGGATTTCATCTGATAAGTGTCTAGTGGATTGGAAAGGGTCACATAGGTAGCATTGCCGCCTACCTTGTCCTGAAGTATTTCTAAGACTGTATCTTCCACCTCGAGGTAATCCTTAAAATGGAGGGTGTTGCCGTAACCCAGAAGGTCACCTGCAACTATGGAATATTTTACTCCAAGTTCCGAGCATACTGCAGCTACTTCCTTGTCAACCTCATCAGTTACAATCACAGGTATCCCCAGGTAAGATGCAAGGGGTGCAGCAACAAGCGCCTGTTCATAGGCATCAGGGTCGAAAGTCAATGTTCCAGCATCGTTTCTTGATGCTCCAATTAAAAATACGCCATCGCTTTGCTCCCAGTATGCTGAGGCCATATCCAGTGACACTCTTTCGGGGTTGCCTGAGAATGTCCGGTTTATCATGGTGGTATGAAGGTCTGTTACCCTTACATCTCCTACAATCGTGTAATCCTTTATTGGATAGTTTGCAAGGAATCTAACAACTCCATCAGAGGACGTCGTCTCTGTATAGATGTCCTTTTCACCCTGGAATACCAGTAAGGGGTTTATCGATTCTCCAGCATCAGAGTAATGCAATGCCGCTGGCGTGGCGATCAAAGCATAGTATGGGGAGGAATCGGATGCAATTATCACTTCCTCCTTCTGGTTGTATACAGATGAAGAGGTCAGCAGGTCATCCATAGTGGCATCTCCACTCTCATATGCATTGTGTGCATCTCCTCCTTGAAAGGATACGAGGGCGGCCAGTGCGACCACTATTAGAAGGCCTGCTACTAGCATGGATGTCATTTTGTTCTTTGGTTGTTCATCGGACAATTAACCATCTCCGTTTTCAATTAGTAATTAGGCCTTAAATGAGTATTTAAACTATTTCGTATTTGCTTGACATTAGTAATAGCTTGACAATGATAAGGTTTTCGATTCTGGGCGGAGTTAGAATTTGACTAGAATTGTTCTGAAATTAATGATGGAATGCTCAAGTGCAACGGTCAAGTTCTCTGCCTCCGATGCAATGGCTAGTGTTGGTGCTATTGCAGGGAAGGGGTAGGCGGTGGGGATGGAAAAGGGTTGCGGCGGTAAGTGTTGGGTTTGCTTAGTTTTACCTATAGCTCGCTTATCAGACTGTCTGCTAAACGGAGTGGTGTTCAATTATCGGACTCTTGCATACCCAAGAAATAAGTTTTGATTGTCTTTCTTAATACCTTCTTCAATTGTTTGTATTGTTTGTCTGAAAGCATTAAAGGTGCAAGTTTAATTGAAGTGTTATTATTTAAATGAAATGTGATTGTTTTAGCATAGTTTACACGTTTAACCTCATTGAAATTAAGATTATTATACTTTTTTTGACTTAATTGGATATGATCGTGATATATCTCTACATCTTGACAATTAAATAAAAGTAAACCTAAGTAAATCTGAAAGCAAACAGTCATTATAAAAGCAGCAATATAGGCATCTTCCATTCCTGTATAATCCCCATTGATAAATACCCTAATGATTCCAATTATGCCAGCATACCATGCGACTAAAAATAACAATATAGTTATTATTAGCGAATTTTTCGTTGCTGTTATTGGCGCCTTTAATATTGGGATTTCATTTTCCATGTTATCATCCTCCTATAATGCATATCTTCAACTAAAAACTAACTTTAGATCTTTCCTATAAACTAAAAATGCAAGTAAAATCGAAATTGCACTCATTATTACTGAGACTCCAGAAATTATATCGGGGCTTTTACTTTCAAATATCGCCTTTAACCCTGCAGAGGCTGCTATTCCAGCAGATACAAAGGCAAATAGTATGCAAATAGAGTATTTCACAGTGTCACCGGTTTTTAAACCTAATTTTGCCTCACTAGATAATAATACACTTAAAAAAGTAAATAATAGTGAAGCTCCTGCGAGTTTTGATAAGATAGTTGAATCCGATTCAGTGTATGCGAAATAAAATGATATAAATGCTGTTGCTATGCTTGCGATAAGTACAATCTTAGTCACCACTTCTAACCAATTAGCATCCTCATTAACACTTTCATAGTCAGATGACCCTTCGACATCACGTGCTAGGCTTTCATCGGTTTCTTCTATACTTTCCCCACTTGCTTCAAACGAAGCAACAATTAACATTACCATAAAGAGAGATATTGCTATTGAACCAATAATTGACGTAATCGGCCCTCCCAATTTGAGAATAAGAAATATTATTGAAATTATAGTAGTAATCAATATTGCTTCTGGAGAAAATAAAACTCCAAATATTTTTAAGATATGGCTAGGCATATCAAAATTATCCTGTGAAGATTCAATCATCATCATTATGAAGAGTGGTGAGACGGATTGAATAATCTTTTTGAAAAACTCAATGGGGGATGACATGAAATCATTGATAACATTGCGAATCAAATCTAGCACCATATCCACAATAAACTCAAGCGCCTTCTGCACCCTGGCAACGGCCTTATTGAACCCATCAACGAATTCGTCCCACCCGTCAGCCACCGCCTCTACGATTTGGCCTAGAACGCCAGTAATCTCCTCTGCGTACACGATGCTGTTGTAGTTGTTGTCCGTTACTCTGAGGACTGGCATCACTGATAGTAAATCATTGGCTCCAATATCGACCACTCTCTGGTAAGTGAGAACACCATTCTCATTCGCTATCAGATCCATGGAATAGCCGCCGCCGCTGATGACATACAACGAGATGTCTTTGATCCCGACATTGTCGCTAACAGTGACTGTTACCGATAGTTGTCCATTGCCCATCGACAAGGAAAAGCTATGGATCTCCGGAGCCATCCTATCGTATGCAAGAGAATTGTATGTGGCTCTGACACCTTCGATCTTTTTGTTGAGGTAGGTGCAACTGTCATCCGGGTTAGTTACTATGGAAGGGTTATTGTAAACGGAATGAAGTCTTGTATCATCTGGGAATTTGTCAAGGGCCTGCTCCCAGGTAAGATTACCATACAGCTCTTCTGCTTTTTCGACCATCTGGTTCTCGTAGTAGTCTGGCGTGCTCATATCCTCGCATTTGTCCATGAGCACTTGCTCGCAACCCTCGTTGGAAATCTGTGCGAGGGTTGCTCGGGAAAGGCCGTCACCATCGGTGTCGGTGTTGGCGCCGTATGCAATGCCTTCAGTCTTGTCGGGACAGCCGTCGTCGTCGCTGTCCGCGTCCCAGAGCAACCCCTGGTGGATGGATGGCATCATATCAACCGAGCTGGAGCTATCCAAGAAAGAATGGTTGCCAATAGAGTGCTCAACTGCAATGCTCAGGTTCTCTGCCTCCGATGCAATAGCTGGTGGCCAGCAATTGCTGGGATGGGTAGGCGGTGGTGTGGGAAAAGGGTTGCGGCAAAGGCGGTTGTAGCTCTTTTCGCTATGCTTCACATCCATAATATACCCATTTTTCAAGCATTCCAAAAGAGGTGGATACCAATAAACTCGTTGCTGTCGGCATTTTTGACCCATAGGGGTCAGTCCATTTTTTCTAGAGTAGCAATGAAGCCAGGCAATGCCGGAACAAAATCGTGGTAGTAGAAAAGAAATCTCAGCAGTGATTCAGGGATTAAGTTGTACAATTTAGAACCTGTCAGGAAAACCCCATGGGTCTTGGTCCCACCAAGTGTCATGCCGGAGCCTTGGGCCAGTCTGGAAATCGAATCTTTGCCGTATCCTTCCACCCTGTGCACTCCTGGGTGCATTGTTTCAATGAAACAGAACTCTGGATGCAGTATCTCGTCGCCACTGAGCCATTTCTCCCTAAGGGCTGGCCGCATCAACCTCAACATGTGCTGAGTTATGCTTTCTGAATGCGGACACGTTACAACAAATCTGCCACCTGTTTTTAGCAATCTTCCGGCTTCTTGAAGTAGCTGTCCAGGATAGTCCAGGTGCTCGATGACATCTGATGAAAGAATAGCATCAATGCTACCATCCCGAAAAGGCACCCCATCCAAGATGTCAGCCCTTAAGAAATGAACTTGAGACTCCTGCTGTATGCCGTATTCAAGCTCATTCTTGGAGACATCAATGCCAAAGCATTCAATATCAGGCCTGAACTCTGCAAGAGATCGTATCAATATGTTATTGCCACAACCCATGTCGATCACCGTTTTTGGGGAGCCAACAAGTATCATTTCGATAACAGTTCGGTATTTGTAAAGGGACATCTGCCGGTAGTAGCTCCAGGATTGGAATGATTTTCCGTAATCATCAGCAAACCTCTGGGTGTTCCTGAGTATTATATCCTCAAGCCTGGACCTGTCCGCTCTGAGCAAAAAACTCACCTCAGGCGTTTTGCCCTGATGGCAACATCCCAGGAATAATTGTATGTGATCTTATCAAGAACGGAATCAAGCAGTATGCTCAATCCCATGAGCATTGGCCGTCTATCAAAATGCTCAGAACCGTATATGAAGTCACATCTACGCAACTCCAATGGTTTAAAACCGTTCTCTTTAAGCATCTGGACCCACACTTCAACCCCTCTTTCACCGATGTGATGGACGTAGTCATGGGGTTCATCTCCAGTTGCCTCAACTACCCCTTTCTCCCCTGTCCATTTGCTCCACTTTTTTCTAAATCCTGGAGGGACAAGACCACCCATTTTATTATCTGGGTTTGGTGTGGTCATAATAAGACAGCCACCAGGTTTAAGGATGGTGTGGAAGTCCTTGAGTGTCTTTTTAGGCTTGTAAAGATGTTCCATAACCTCGGAGCAAAGGATAATGTCAAAGCTTGAAGGGTCGAACTCCAGGTATTCTGCGTTCCCAGCATGAAAAGTGCAGTTTGGGAACTCCCAATCAACAGCCCGCTGATTTGCCACTACTATCTTATTTGGGTCAATATCCACCCCAACAAAGGTAGGTGTGTATTTTTTAAAACGTGTTGCAAAAACAAAGATGTCAAAACCGCATTCACAGCCTAGGTCCATTATGCGCAGATTCTTCCCTCTCTTTTTCAGCTCCTTCTCAAGCATCAGTTCGACATTGAGCTTCATCTTGTTCCAGGTACGCAGGACCGACCATGGTATGATCCGAGGTATTCTGTCTCCTCGCAGTATTCCCTCGTACCCCTGAAGAAGAATGGGAGTATCAGTTTCCTCAGCCATTGAAGCTGGCATATCGGATGGGTGTATTTATTCCTTCTTATTTGGGATCTAGACAAACGGTCTCATTGAGTTTAGACTCACGGTCTCAGTGAATTTAGACAAACTGCCTCATTGAGTGTAGTCAAACTGTCTTATTGAGTTTAGGCTAACTGTCTCAGTGATTTCTGTATTCATTTGGAGCTCTAGC
>JAUVCJ010000254.1 GCA_030595765.1 Thermoplasmatota archaeon
AGCGAGGGCTTCCAGTCAGCAGCTGGACTCATACGCTACTTCGATTCCGAGGACGAGGCCGCTTTAAAAATTGACCCCAGGGTCATCGCAGCTCTCTGTATAGCCGCAATGGCCGTTGTTGAGCTCTCCAAGGTGTTTTTCATCGACTACCTGTGAGCTTTCTTGTCAAGGCGGCCATGAAGAACTTTTTGCTGGATCTTACTGCTGATCTTATAAATAGCATCCGATAAATTATACAGCTATGAAGCCACATCTACTTCATTTCATGCAATATTGAATTAAACTGCCCTTAAATGTGTTTCCAACCAGTTAGCAAGCATTTGCGTGATTTCCTGGCTTGAAAGCATCTGAGTGCCATGCCCAACTCCACTTTTCAGAGTCAAGTCCTTTTCGCATGTAGTGCTGGCAAACAGCGAGAGGCTGGAGGTTGTGGAATAACCATCCTCATCGCTTGCTACAAAGTAAATGGAGGTGTCTGTCAGGTTCTTTACTGCATTGGTAATGTTGACACCCATGTATTCGTTTCCTGGAGAAAGCGCCACAATAGTCTTGACTGGAGATGTGGTTGCCACTTCTATTGCCAGGTTGGCACCGATGCTGGCTCCCATAAGTCCAACAGGGCCGTGGCCAGGAAAGTATGTATCCAGCTTGGAGAGCGCGGCTTCGACGTCCAGATGCATCAGGGACGAGTTCTTAGCTCCTGCGCTGTCACCATGCCCTCTCAGATTGAAGGTCAGTGCGTGAAACCCGTTGTATCTACTGAGATTGGCAAAATTCTCCCAGGAGCCACGGCCATCGTCCCATCCATGGATCATGACTATCACAGGAGAGTCCCTTTCTTCGGCAATGAACACGGTGCCAGCAAGCTCCACCCCATCGGAAGTGGTGAAACTGGCTCCTTTGACGTTTCCATCCCCTTCAAGGCCGTCATCACCCTGGGGGGTCAACATTGTGAAGAACACGCTGAATACCATGGCAAATGCAATAATGCATGCCATCACCAGAAGTCCAATGCTTCGCTGATCCTGGTTCTTGCTCGACGTCTCAATGCGCTTCTCCCTTGGGTTATTGGCTGGCATCTGTTCTCCTCCGCACTCGGATCGATCAAATGATAAATTAGTTCAGGCAATTATTGGGTGTTATCTTGCCTAGTCAACACGCTTTCTCTCCATGAACACTGCCAATGCGAATACTATTCCCAAAGCAGCCACCATAATTAGCCAGAAGGTTCCGGCTGGGGCATCGTCTATGACCTTCTCATAGGAAAGTGGAGTGGTATCGACGTTGTCGTTAACACCATCACCGTCGGTGTCCTTATTCTGGGGGTCAGTTCCCGCAACATATTCGTCAAGGTTGCTCAATCCGTCACCGTCAGAGTCTGTGGCTGAATCATCAACATTTGGGTCCAGGCCTTTTGCGACCTCCCAGTCATCACTCATGCCATCATTATCGGAGTCAGTGCTTGTTGGGTCGGTTCCAAGATCAAGCTCATAGGAGTTGATGATCCCATCACCATCGGCATCTCTGGCTGAATCGTCAAAGGTCGGGTCAAGTCCATTATCCACTTCCCAGATGTCAGGCATCCCGTCAAGGTCGGAGTCCTCGCTGTTGGGGTCACAAGAATTGATGAACTCTTCCACGTTGGTAAGCCCATCAGCATCAGCATCTTCAGCACTATCGTCAAAATTGGGGTTGAGGCCGTTATCGTTCTCCCACATGTCCGGCATACCGTCTAGGTCTGTATCTACCTGATCTGCAGGGGTGTTCTCCACGTTAATTCCGGTAATGGTCTGGGTCTGAACGTTGCCTGCCATGTCGGTAGCTACAATTGTAAGAGTGTGCAGGCCGTTTACCAGCTGGGCGGTATCAAAACTTAGCGAGAACGTGTTGCCGCTGGTCTGTGGGAGTTGAACGAGCTGTAACCAATCCCATCTATATCGGACATTGCTGTTGTCCCTGTTAGCATCGGTTATATCGGCACTTATCTGAACGCTGCCGTCGACTACAGAGGCTGTAGGTGAGCTGATTGCTATGACTGGCTGTGTGTTATCTACCTTGATAAAGATGCTAGAGGTATTGGTGTTCCCTGCCTTGTCCGTTGCCTCTACAGTCAGAATGTAGCTTCCATCGGTCAAGGTATTGGAATCGAAGTTGATGCCAAATATGTCCAGGTCCAACCATGGCAGGCTGGTTGCTCCAGCGGTTCCGAACTCATAGGTAACCAGTGCGTCATCTCTGTTGCTATCGGTCACCTTGCCTCTGATGTCCATGTTACCGGCGTAGTACCCCCCATCAATCGGAAGCTGGATGACAATGCCTGGAAGGGTAGTGTCGATGTCCACATAGGTTGTGTCCGAGGTCGTGATCACTTGGATCCCTGGGTTGCCAGACAGATCCTGGAAGGTGATAGTAAAGGTCACCATTCCCTGAAGGTCTGCGCTCTCTACTGCCATGGTAGCCTTAAAATCATTCGAGCCATGATCCGCAACAGTATCAGCAGACTCGCTGTTAAAGCCTACACCTGGAAGTTCTAGAGGCTCGGACGAGCTGAAGGAAAGGGTGATCGTGTCATCCTTCATTGCCCAGGTAATAACCGGGTTATCTGAAGCAATAGATACCGCTGTCAGGGTTGGTGCTATGTTGTCATAGGTCACATCTGAGCTGTCAGTGGTTGTGCTGAGAGTAAGGCCGGATATCCCTACCAGATCAACAAAATCAATGGTGAATACAACAACTCCGTTAGTGTCTCCGGATTGCATCACTCTGGTTGCGGTATAGCTGTTTCCAGCGGTGTTGGTTACCAGGTCAGCAGGATTACCATCGATGGTGACGACAGGC
>JAUVCJ010000121.1 GCA_030595765.1 Thermoplasmatota archaeon
CACCGCTGTCCTCGCGGCGTAAACCATAGGTGATGTATTATCTTTTTGTTCATCAGGCTGGAGTCTTTGGTGAACCTGGCTCACTTAGCATTGTGTTTTATGAGGGATAACGAGGCTTAATTGCAATGATGCTTGATGAGGGATAATAGGGCTCACATGCAATTTTGTTTACTGAGGGAGACGGAGCTCACTTGCCCTCATTTATAATGAAGGATGACAGAGCTCACTTGCCCTTGCTCTTCATGGCTGCCTTGACAAGTGCAAGATGGAGAGGAGATGGTTTCATTGGCCTGGATTTGAACTCCGGGTGGAACTGAGAAGCAACAAAGAACGGATGGTCCTCGAGCTCTGCGATCTCCATTCTTTCGCCTAACTCGTCCTTGCCAGAGAACTTGAGACCTGCATTTTCGATACGTTCATGATATTTTGGGTTGACCTCATATCGGTGTCTGTGGCGTTCTTTGATCTCATCAAGACCATAGGTCGCATGGGCTTTGGTGCCTTTGCTGATGAATATGTCATGAGATCCAAGTCTCATGTTCCCACCCATCTCTTTTAGATCTTTCTGCCCTGGCAGGAGATTGATCACCGGGTCAGAGCATTCTGAATCGAATTCGGCGCTATCAGCGCCCTCCAGTCCCATAACGTTTCTGCAAAACTCTATCACTGAAAGCTGGAAGCCCAGGCAGACCCCCAGTAACGGAACCTTGTTCTCCCTGGCAAAAGTGATGGCTCTGATCTTGCCCTTCTTGCCCCTGCCACCAAAACCACCGGGTATGATGATGCCATCCACCTTCTCCAGTTTTTTCACCTTGTTCTTTTTGAGGAGTGAATCGGACTCCACCCATACAATGTTAATCCTGACCTTCAATTGGGCAGAGCAATGGGCAAGAGCCTCTATGTGGCTCAGATAAGAGTCCTTTAGCTTGGTGTATTTTCCAACAATGGCGATGTTCAGCTCCCTTTTGGACTCCAAGATATTGTTGACATACCTCTTCCATGCTTTCAGCTCTGGAGCCGGTTTTCCATGGATGCCCATGCGCTCTAGAATGTAATCAGCCACTCCCTGCTCCTCCAGTATCAGGGGAACCTCATAGATTGACTTGGCATTCGGGCAGGACACAACGGCTCTGGTCGGAACGTCGCAGAACATGGCAATCTTGCCTTTGATATCGCTTGGAAGCACCTTGTTTGCCCTGGCCACAATGATATCGGGCTGTATCCCAATGGACCTAAGCTCCTTGACAGAGTGCTGGGTTGGCTTTGTTTTCTGCTCTCCAACAACAGACATGACCGGGACCAGGGTGGTGTGAACGAATATGCAAGAATCGTGGCCGGACTCTGTGTGGAGCTGGCGGACGGCTTCCAGGAAAGGCATGGACTCGATGTCGCCTACCGTGCCTCCAAGCTCGATTATCAACACATCGCACCTGGCCTTGTAGCCCTCCTCCTTAATGCGCCGCTTGATCTCGTTGGTGATATGAGGGATTATCTGAACGGTCTCTCCAAGAAACTCGCCCTTCCTTTCCAATTCTATGACGTGCCTGTAAACCTTTCCTGTTGTGATGTTATTGTCCTTGCCGAGGTTGATATTCAGGAATCGCTCATAGTTGCCCAGGTCCAGGTCCGCCTCTGCTCCATCGTCAAGCACATAGACCTCGCCGTGTTGGTACGGGTTCATTGTGCCAGCATCGCAGTTAAGGTATGGGTCAATCTTGACTGCTGAAACCTTCATTCCCCGCTCCTTGAGAAGCCTTCCTATGGACGAAGCCGTAATGCCTTTTCCAAGGCCTGACAAAACACCGCCCGTGACAACTATATACTTCATGTCCTCACGGGAACCCACCATAGCACGGTTGTGATATAAGGGTTTGCGTTGGCATTGCCATACCACTGCAAAAAAATCATTATTCCAGCCCCATAATACTTATTACAACATATTTCAATACCCCAAATGCTTCAAAATGTCAATTGATAGGAAATGAGAGCTATGAGTGACAAGGATCCCCGATTGCTGGTAGCGGAGATGGGCTTACGAAGCCTTCGAAACTCGGTGTTCACCAGATCCAGGATGCGACCTGGCCTGGGTAAGAACGAGGTCAATGGCCTGTTAGACATGATGGAATCCAAGCTCATGGAGCTAAAATACAGTTACATGGCTCCTGAGAACATGAGGATGAGCCAGCAATTGGTAGAGCTTGTGGATGGGGCAAAACAGCTTTACATTGGTTACGCAGAAGCTGCCAGCACTGGCATGGAAGACATGGCAAGAGCACAGCTTATGTGGGCTTTCGGGATATTTTCAGGGTTGGGTAGAAGGCTTAATAACCCCGGCACCAAACCCATTCATGGCATTGATCTGGTGGCTGTCAAGATCCGCAACATTGGAAAATGCGATGGTGGTGAGAACCTTTTCACAACCCGATGCATTGTCGGGCCTAGAGAGCTCTCAATCGTTACCAACATCAAGGGGTTGGGTTCCTCAGACACTCTGGCTGCGGCGCTTCTTCCGCCAGCAGTTGTTGGTGGCACTGTCAGTGAGGCAATGTTCCTTGGCTCGGAAAAGATCGATATGGAGTCAGGCATGTTCATACCTGAGGACACAGTGAACATCAAAGAGGCTGATGGGCTGCTTTTCAGTCTGTTGCAGTGATGATGGTGATAACATGTCTGGCATAGCAGGTTCTCGCCTCCGATTGTTCGTGATGGTCTCATTATTATTCATGATCGTAGCTTCAAATGCGTGGTTGGTCTTGGACAATTCACCTGAGCTTGTTGAGGATAGTGCTAATGCCTCCATTACGCCATCTATTCCGCAATGCGAATTGGAGATACCAGGCACTCGCTCCTTCGAGCCGATAATATTCTCCACAGGAGGCAATGACCACTGGCTGAACAGTACCGGGACTGAGTTCGGGGAGGATCAAGCCGGCTCAAGAGTGGTAATATCCAACTTCGCAACAGGTGAGAATCTCTCTGTCGAAGTTATTAGCTGGTCCAACCAGAGCATAGCTGTTAGGCTACCAATTGACCTTACCCCGGGCTCCTGGGATGTAAGAGTATTTGATGACACCTGGATGCAGTTCTATCAGGAGCACTTCTTTGTAATGTCAAGAGCTCTAATCGTTGGCGACTGGGTAACGTTTGGAGAAACTCATCCGGGAGTGTTTGAAAAAGTGGCAGCAGAGCCCATCAGTGGCATCCAGAACATAGATGTACGTATTCCCAGAGATACCACTTTCGTAAGATATGAGATATTCGAAGTGGTGCCCTTTGATGCTGAAGGCGAGGGAGAGCCGCACTTGGAGGAGAACTTCGAGCCACTGGTCAGTAACACAATTTTCCCAGCACCAAATACCACACTTATCACAATATCTTTGGACACGTCTGGATACATAGACGGCACCTATCGCTTTGACATTCAGACCGGCAGCGACCCTGCCCATGAGGTGACAGACACATATGAGGCTATAACATTCGAGACAAAGCAGGATGCTAGTGTTGACCCGATCTTGTTGGTGGCAACTGCAACTGTAGCAACAGGCCTGGCAGTTGGAGCAGGCATAGTTGCAACAACAGCCGCCTCTGCAGGGGTCGGAGGTGCTGCAGCTGGCAGTGCCGCATTGACCACAAGCAGTTCCATGGGGGTTCTATCACGTCTGGGTGACTTCTTTGCAAAGGTTTTGGGGGAAACTGTCCAGGAAAAGACAGAGGAGGTCATCGTGGACAGGGAGAAAGACGTAGGTGCGGTGCAGGCCATCTCCAACGGATTTAAAATGGGGATCCGCTGGCGCCCATTCTTCATATCGGTCATTGTATTCTCCCTCTCTTTCACGATCGCTGGCAATGGCGGCGCACTTGCCTGGAAAGGGCTTGGGCTGAATCTTTTACAGATATTCCTGACCAACCTCCTTTTGGTTCTGATGTTGCTGACCTTCATCAATGTCATCAATTTCTGGGTAGCAGACAGGATGAATGTCAGAAAAAAATGGAGAGTGGGTCTTACTGGCCTCTTTTCCATGGTGCTGACATCGTTGTTCGGAGTGGTGTTTGGAAACCCAGGTACCACTGAGGTTGTTGGAGAAAGTGGCCATGACACAAGAACAATGGATGCCATCAAGGTCAGGTTGACGCTGGTCAGCCTCCTAGCCCTGATGATACCTCTTACTGTGTTTGGAGCTCTAGCAATGAGCGGTAGCGCCTACCTGCGGACAGACATCGCAATGCCAGGCATATTTTTCTGTCTCATGTTCGGATTCTATGCTGTCATCCCTGCTCCTGGATTCTCAGGCCTCGATGTCTGGCATTGGAACAAGCCTATCTCCTTGGTTGCATTCATAACGCCCTTCGCGGTGATGTTGCTGGACTCCTTGGGATGGATGCCCAGCATAGGAATTGTCATCCTTGGAGCTACCTCGATTGTTGCAATGGTCTTAGTGCTTCACTCTTTGAATGATTACCGGGATGGGCAGAAGGCACAAGCACCCCCATCTGGGTCACCACCACAGGCACCGTATCCACAAACAGAAACCCCAATAACTCCACCTCCACAAACACAAGCACCACCCGAATCAACAGTACCGGCAACAATGCCACCGCCACCAACACAAACACAAACACCGCCATTACCCTTGCCACCACCTCCGCCGCCTAACCCTGAGAACACATTGCCCAAGGATGATAGGAATGACCAATAGTTTCACCCACCCTGGAGAAGTAATAATACCACTAGGATTAATACCCTTGATGAGTGAACGTGCCAGACAACCATTCGGTTCATTTATATAATGGAAAAATAGTCCTATAACGGAGATTGTTTAAAATGTCTAACTTCATTGTTACTGCTGATTTGCATATAGTTATTGCAACAAAACAATATTACCAAAAAACAAGAGGAGTAGCAAATTTAATAACTTTTTTAACGTATTGCTAAAAGGTCTAACCGGAGGATAAAAGGGAATGGTAGGATTCAAATTCGTGCATGCAGCTGATTTACATCTTGATAGCCCATTCAAAGGAATATCAGCTATAGACGAAGCTATTAGTGAAGATTTAGCGGAAGCAACATTCAACTCTTTTGAAAAGATTATCAAACTATGTTTGGAAGAGGATGTGGATTTCTTATTAATTGCTGGAGATGTCTATGATAGCGAAAATAAAAGCTTGAGAGCGCAAATCAGGTTCATAGATGGGTTGGAGAGGCTTTCAGCGGAAGGAATTAAAACATTTGTGGTTCATGGAAATCACGATCCCTCAATAAAGTGGTCTTCCAATCTCACAGTTCCAGAAAATGTACATATATTCACTGGAAAAAAGGTTCATAAACAAACGGTTGAAAAAGATGGAGAGGAAATCGTAGAAATATATGGATATAGCTACAACCAAAGGGACATTAAAGAATCTGTAATACCAGAATTTGAGGAAAAATATCAGCAGGCAAGAATATACCAAATCGGGCTTCTTCATTGTAATCTATCATCAAGCAATAGTCATGAACCTTATGCTCCTTGCACCAAAGAAGAATTGAAAGGAGTTCCTATGGACTACTGGGCTCTTGGCCATGTCCATAATAGGGAGATTGTCAGTAAGGAGCCAAATATTTGTTATCCTGGAAATAGTCAAGGTAGAAACATTAGGGAATCCGGGGAAAGAGGTTGCTACATTGTGAGTGTAGATGAAAATGCTAATACTGAGATTGAATTTGTCTCAACTTGTAGTATAATCTGGGAAAATTGTGAAATCGATATTGAAGGTATTAAGACATTTCAGGAGTTGAGACGAAGTATATTTGACGCTATGGACAATCTAAAGGTGGAAAATGAGAATTGCCCATTAATCATAAGGATAAACCTAAAAGGAAGAGGAAAACTAGGAAATGAACTGAAAAAACAGAACGTTGTTGATGACCTTCTAGAGGAGCTACGGGAAAGTGAATCTAGTGAATCACAATATGCTTGGGTAGAGAAAATCAAAGTGAATACAGATGTGAACATTGACAGGGACAGGCTAAGGGAAGGGGGGGACTTTGTCGCTGAAATAATACAGCTATACGTTGAGTTATACGAAATTGATGGAGAACGAGATAGGTTGTATAGCATTCTAGACCCACTGTTTGAATCGAGAAGAGGCATAAAATATCTGGAACAATTAGATGACGAAGAATTAATTGAATTAATCAAGAAGGCAGAATCACTGTCACTAGACTATCTACTGGAGGACCACGAATGAAAATTGATGAAATCCAGATAGATGGCTTTGGAATTTTTATGGATAAGAATATTGATAGCCTTTCAGGCAATTTGAACATAATAATTGGAAACAATGAGGCGGGCAAATCCACATTATTAGCCTTTCTAAGAAGAATATTGTATGGTTTTCCAGATGGTAGAAGAAAAATGAATCAATACCCACCATTGATGGGGGGGAAACATGGTGGATATCTGAACATAATCGACCAAGAAAGTCAGGAATACAGGATTGAAAGACATGTTGGGTCTCCACTTAAGCTGACGGATTCTGAAGGAGGACTACATGGTGAGTACGAATTGGAGAGTATTCTTGGAAATTCGCCTGAGGATGTGTACAGGAATGTTTATGCCTTTAGTCTTACAGAGCTTCAGGATTTTGAAACACTAGATAATAAACAAGTTACTGACCGATTATACAGTGCAGGGGCTGGCATGGGAAGTGCCTCACTTTCAGGAATTAAAGCTGAAATCGATAAAAGGGCACTTGAAATATATAGAGAGAAAGGCAGCAAACAAGAATTAAACAAGTTTTTCAGCGACTGCACGGAAATAGACCAAAAACTCAATGAAATAAAGAAGGGTCTCAATGAATATGAGAAAATACACAAAGAATTAAAAGGTCTAGAAAGTGAAATGGACAACCTTGAAGAAGAGAAGGAAGACCAAGAAGAAGAGAATGCAGAACGTAAGAAAATAATCGATGCTGTCGAGAACTGGGATAAAATAAAAACATCAGATATTAACT
>JAUVCJ010000257.1 GCA_030595765.1 Thermoplasmatota archaeon
TAAAGAGAATGAGAAAACCAGAGATATTCCTGTTATTTTTGTCACAGCCATGGGTCAGAGCATGTGATGTTTGATATCTAGTTTGTACGTTCTCCATAGAGCTGAGTTGCATCCAGGAAACAAGGCCCAGTTGGGAATGGCTTTCAATTCGAACGAAGAACCTAAACTCAGGTGCATATTGGTATTTCCATGCAAGAGTTATTTCTCCATTAGACACTATGCTTTCCCGAATTTCGAAAGCTCTGTAGGCTTTTCCTTCAATAAGTGGCAGGGTAATGTCGTGGAGCTCACTGACCTCATATCGATAGGATACTCCCTCTTGAGTGGTTGATGTCCAGTTCTTGCCATCTACCAGCGGGAAGTTCAGGATATGTCTTTGGCTTCTACCGTGAGCATCAAGTTCAGTGAAGTCATTGGAATTCCAGTACTCGGGCAGCCCCTCGAAATTTGATTCAAGATGATAAGCCTTAATTGTAGGAGTGAGATCAAATTCAGGGTCGGTCACAAGAAAGCTTGCGTTCCTGGTGGCGAACCCGATATGGTACTCAAATGTCCAGAGATCACCTTCCTTCCACTCTGGAGTATTGGCATTGAAAATAGGCTCCAGCTCCTCTTCATCGGGATAACCTGCATACTTTACGCTCATAAGAATGAGGGCAATAACGATTATCAAGGATACTAGAGCCTTTGCAGGAAAACCCTTGCTAGGTACATCCGTTTCGTTCATCCAGTTCATTGGTTTACAATGAGTAAAGCCTTATCAATGTTATGTTAATCGTATTCCTTGCTTTTTCATAATTTATGGCTAGATAATTCTAACTTGCAACCTTGCTCCTAGCCCTCTGCATTGATTCTAACTTGTAACATTGCTCCTAACCTACCGCATTGATTCTAACCAGCTATGCAGGAAATTTGGCAGACAGTAATCAGCCAGGCTTACATGTAAGCCCCTACATTGAAGCATGGCGATTCCCATATCTTAATACTTGATGGAACTAAAAAGTAACAATAATGCCAGGAATTATCATCCTAGGACCTGCAATGGGAAGTGCGCAACCTGTACCAATCTTTACTGCTAAATAGAAAGGAGCATGACGAGCATTTGGTTAAAATGCATCATCTTTAGCATTGTTTTAGTTTGGAAGAACACTATCTAGATTTAGATACGAGTTTGGACGTACACATCCAGGTTTAGATACGAGTTTGGACGAATAACATCCAGGTTTAGATACGGGTTTGGACGAATACCATCCAGGTTTAGATACGGGTTTAAATGGGTTGTTTAGAGGGGTAGCGATCCGCCCTAGAGGGCAGTGGCTCCTCCTAGTCTGTGAACATTAACCGGATTTGGGGACATCATCCTGAGGCGGAGCAGACTTCTCATTTCTAGGTGGGCTTGCAACGTCATCGCGCCTGCCAAAGAACTTGAAGAATGCCAGGGTAGCCAGGGAATAGAAGACTGCGCAATAGAAGAATGGGGAGTCAAGATTTTGATCGTACATGTAGCCAGCGGCACCAGGTGAGATGGCCTTTGGCCCGTCGAAGCTGAAGCTTGTAGCTGAAACTGTAAAGCTTCTATGATCCTTTGGTACCTGCCCCATGGAATAGGATTGCAGTATAGGCCAGGTCGAGTTCATCAGAGCCATTCGAATTGTATACATGACCGCGACCATCCAGAAGCTCTGGGAGATCGGGATGGCAATAAGTGCTAGAATGGCAAAGCACTGGACCATGACTATTGATTTAACACTGCCAAAACGCTTGGCCAGCCCCGGCATTACAAGATAGCCAAGGCCCCAGAGAAAATAGGTCAGGGAAAAAAGCATCCCAATGCTTTGAAGCGGTGTATCGAAACGCCATACAAAGTATAGCTGAAAGAAGGGAACTACCAATCCCGCTCCTATGCCTAGCAGTGCCATTGGGACACATAGCTTGGCCAGCACACCCCAGGGTATCGGCTCCCTAGCAGTTTTGCTCTGGTTTGTTTGGTTTGTATCCTTTTCATCTAGGCTTCCTCCACCTGGACTTCCTTCACCTGGGCTTCCATCATCTGAATCTCTTTCGCTTGAGCTCACCTCTTCTCGGTCTGGATCTGAACTCGTTCTAACAGAGGCCTTGGTCTCGACGGGCTTCTCGGAAGTCAGCATCAGCGGCACAACTTGTACGGACACTGCTACCAGTGCTATCAGGAACGCATACCTATACCCTGATGCCAGGGTGGTGCCTAGTGTCTCCATTAATAATTGTGGCAAGAACCCGGCCATGAGCACCACCACTGACGATACCATCATGGTGAAGAACATCTGGAGGCTGAACAGGTACTTGCGCCTTTTTTCTCCTATTTTTTCAGATAGGAATGATATGAACGATGGCTTGTATAGTGCCTGTCCTAGACCCCAGAGCGCCGAGCCGAAATAAAAATCCGTGAGGTCTCTTCCAGCAAAGAGTGCCGCCAACCCCAAAACGTGAAATAATATGCCCATGAAAAGGGTCTTTCGCCTTCCAATTCTGTCTCCGAGGTAGCCAGCAGGCATAAGTGGCAGGGTGGTTGCCAGACCCATAACCAGCAATACAATGCCGATATCGGGTTTAGAATGGCCTAAATGCCCAAGATAGAGAACGAACAGGAAGTAAACAAGGGCATTGCCTACGGCTTCAAGCAGTGAGGCCGTTATTAGGAGCTTTGCATCCCTGCCAAAGCCCCGGAATTGGTCAAATACTCGCATAGCCCTGTCGCCTGCCGCTCCGATTTAGTTCTTTGGGACCCACAACGGCTTTCCCATTTCCAGTATCTGTTTTCCAGCCATGTTATTGAGC
>JAUVCJ010000237.1 GCA_030595765.1 Thermoplasmatota archaeon
GTGACATTTATGTTGCCTGGTATGACACCAGGGCAGGTACTAGTGATATTTACTTTGCACGCTCAACAGATGGTGGAGCAAACTGGCAGGAGAGTCCAGCCAACCCCATCAACACCGATCTTACTCTTATGCAGTATGAACCCACCATGGCAGTTTCCAATAACGGAACTATTCTACTCGCATGGGCGGATCAGAGATTTGTAGGCAACAACTATGATATTTACATGGCACGGTCATACGATGGCGGAATAACCTGGGCCGAAATTGGCCCTATCAACACCGATTCCAATGATGCTCAGACTAGCCCAAGCATAGCAATAGACGATAATGGCGTTGCCAATTTGGTGTGGGAGGATCGCAGGAACTTCGTGGACTATGACATATTTGGTGCCAGATCCTACAATTTATTTAGCACCTGGTACGAGGTGGGTCCCATCAACACAGGTATCGGCACCGACCAGATGGCTCCAACCCTGGATATTGATTCCAATGGATACCTGTATGTTGTATGGGAGGACTTCAGGGGAGCCACCAGAGACATCTACTTCGCCCGCTCTACCAATGCTGGCTGGAGCTGGTGGGAGGCAGGCCCAATAACCACCCCCACTAACCAGAATGAGTATCAGCCCGAGATAGAGGTAGCTGTTGATGGCAGCCTCAACGTGGTATTCAGCGACGGTGGTAACGATGTCTATCTCTCACGCTCCGAGGACAGGGGAAACACCTGGACAACAACAGGACCAATAAATACAGTGACTTTGACCAATCAGTATGAGGCCGTCATTACAAGCGACCAGCATGGCCAGCTCTATGTTGCCTGGCGTGATTTCAGGGCTGGAGCAACATCCCACATCCGTTTCTCAGCCTCGCCTCGCTGGAACCCGCTGGCACAGGACATGTCCTTCCGCATCTACCACCTGGAGCCAACAACTAGCTTCTACAAAGGCGACACTGTGGTTATCCGGGTCAATGCATCAAGCCCGTTCGGTTCACTGGACCTTATCCTTGGCGGTCTTGAACTGTTCGAACCGAACTGTACCAGGGCCCTTAGGAGCGGCATAATGGACCTGACCATCGAGAGCACTCCCTCTGATTCCGCTGGCTACCGTATATTCAACCTGACATACGTTATACCCAAATCCACCACTGTTGGCACCTATCAGACCAGAGTGTACCTTGAGGATTCACTGGATCCGGTTGGTTGGGGCTATGGCGGCTTTTCAGTGCCATCGGGCATAGAACTCACCCCAGGGGTTAACTCGACTGCCACTACTTCGCCAGCAACAGTTGTTTTCCATCATTACATCAACAACACAGGCAATGGCCTTGACCTTGTCAACATCTGGGGGACATCCGAGCATGGATGGAACATCTCGTTCTATATGGATGCAAACAACAACAATACCCTGGATGTAAACGATGTGCTCCTTGGTTGGGACCATAACGGCGATGGAGACTTTGACGATGCAGGAGATTGGGTGAATTTCACCCATGATATGGATGGAGATGGCTATCCCGATACTGGCTTCCTTGGAAGCGGCGATACTTACAGCCTCTTTGTTGTGGTTCAGGTTCAGGATGGCTGGCCATCCAAGTTCTACTACTTTAGCGAGAACATTACGGTGCAGGCAGAATCCCACCACGACAAGGACGACGACCAGGGTGAGAACTCCGATGATGGCGATGATAGAGGGCGCGACAAGGACAACGACAACGATGGTGATTGCCACGACGGTGATGCAAAGGCCGACGACCTAATTCATGGCATTTCGGAGTATGGCGCACTAATGATTCCGATAGTGGGCTTCCTGTTCATTGGCGGAAGAAGAGGTGGCGGTAGCGCCAAGAAAAGCAAGAGGCAAAGTGGCCAGATGAAACAAACAAGCATGCAAACAAGCATGCAAGCATGCAAACAAGCATGCAAGCAAACAAGAAATGAAACAATTAAACATGCAATGAAACAAGCAAAACAATGTGTCTTCGCACAGGCACGAAATATAAATAGGGAAACCATACATGTATAACGGAAGAGAGGAACCGGTTCTTAGGTTCAGGTCAGGGGTGGAATTGACCAGCTCTAGTTCATCCACAGCCCGATATAAAGGGCTGGTAGCAGCGGCAGTATTGTTGTTGCTCATCCTTTCAGCTTTGATGCCCCTTCTCTCAATTCCTCTCTCAACTTCAAATGTTTTCGATGACGGAGCCGTTGATGACAATATGGCTTATGCCGGTGCAATTATTAGCCAGGAGGAGCCATTAAATGGCGATATCGACCAGGTCGCGGGCCCAACTGGCTCCACGATTAGCTTTGACTTCCCTGAATTGGCCAGTGGTTGGGCAAGTGCAACAGACCACAACGGCAACAGCATGAGCTGGCGCACCGACTCCATGTCCATCTTCATTGACGGGACCAGTTTCGAGCTATCCTCTGGCCGTGCTGTAGCTGGCCTGATATCAGATTCCGGAACCACATACTCTGAAGCTTTCCCCTTTACAGATGAGGTTTACAATTTTGATGATGTTTCGCTCAAGCATGAGTACATACTTTCAGAGCTTCCCCAGACCCCACCAATGTTTTCAACTAGCCAAGCGTGGCTCTCATTTGATTCAAGTTTCAGGCTTACTGATGGACTTCAATTGGATTTATCTGGCCAACGCATCACCGAGTCACCCTTGGCCTGGAGTAAGGGTATCAATGTTATCAGCGAAGATGGCCAGGTAGCCTTTACCCTGCCAGAACCCAAGATGTGGGAGCAGGGTAATAGCGAAGAACAGGTGACTGGTGCCTATTCCATAACTCAGACTGGCCAGGACTTTCAGATCTCGCTTTTGACCCCAATGGAATGGCTGACCGACCTTGCCCGGGAATATCCAGTGGTTATTGACCCTGAGGTAGTGGGAAGCCCAGCTTACCAGGATGAATCTGTTCTGTATGACACCTTTGGAGAGAACACCTGGGTAATTGGTTCTGACGGTGTTATGCACCTTTTCTACATCGATCATGATGACGAACTTACCCAGTCCTCCAGGCTAGCAACACGCACATGGAACGGTAACTGGGGTCAGCGCATCTGGATATCTTCCGGACTGACCGAGACCTCTAGCCCAGAAGCAGGCCTGGATGCCAATGGTGACCTAACTGTGTCATGGTGCATTGATGATTGCTCTTCCCGCCAATTCTCCCGCATGAATGCCGGAGGCTGGTCCACTGAGATGGCTACCGAGATGGGCGCAGACCGGCTACAGGAGCCTGAAACCCCTGAGGTCCAGGTTGGTGTAATTTCGCTTAGCGTTCTTGCC
>JAUVCJ010000224.1 GCA_030595765.1 Thermoplasmatota archaeon
GTTGCATCAACTCCTTGGCATTAGAGAAGTTTGGGTTTGAACCAGGCATGCCTGGCGTGGAGCTGAGCGAGAACAGCGAGCCTAATGGCATACTGCGTGAGGAGGCTGTCGAAGAGGTGTACAGGGCTACAAGACCAGGTCTAGAGCGAAACATAGAAGGACTAGCTCTTGCAACAGAAAGAGCATTGGGACTGGGTGTCACCTCAGTACATGATTTTCCCAACCCCACCGGCATACAGGCCTACATGCAGGCTCTTAAAAACGGGAGCCTTGGGGTCAGGGTTTGCATCTACAGGGACGTATCCGAGTTGGATGTTGTGGAAAGATCCAGGCTGGAGGTTTTGGAGAAGTCCAATATGGTTGGTATGGATAGGATGAATGAGCATATCGACTCAAGTTTGGGAATACAACTGAAGGATGCCGGACCGGAATTATACCGGGAGGAGGAGCTGTGGCTGCGCATGGTGGGATTCAAGCTCTCTTTGGATGGGGCAATAGGAGCTAAGACCGCTGCCCTCTCAGAAGGGTACAGAGGCGATGAGGCCAATAATGGATTGCTCATGCTTGAGGATGATGAGCTGGTAGACTTGCTTGAAAGGGTCCATGGTTTGGGATTGGCAGCTGCAGTGCATGCCATTGGAGATAGAGCCATTGATCAGGTCATTAAAGCGTTCGGCAAGATGCTGACCAGGTTCGAACAGGTGAATAAACAGACCAGATTCGAACAGGTGAATAAGCAGGCCATGATCGATCATTCGAATGCTGACCACAGGTTGGATAATAGACCCAAGCACAGGATAGAGCATCTGGAGCTTGCTGGACAGGATCACCTGGCATCAATGAAGGAACTGGGTCTAACAGCATCGATGCAGCCAAACTTCACAGGGCAGTGGGGAGGGTCAGATGGCATGTATCAGGCCAGGCTGCCAGAGGATTGGGTTGAAAGAATAAACCCATTGCGCTGGGCGCTAGATGCTGGCGTTCCGATGGCTTTTGGCTCTGACTGCATGCCCTTCTCCCCACTCTACGGTATTGAATGCGCAGTCGACCCGCCTCATGATGTCCAGTGCATCAGCTTCGAGGAAGCTGTAAGAGGCTATACCTTGGGTGCCGCTGAGGTTGCTGGTGAGGGGGTGCTCAAGGGCTCGCTAGAGCCAGGAAAGCTTGCAGACATGGTTCTCCTTTCTCATGACCCCAGAGACCCTGCTGGAACTGGTTTCCGGGACCTAGAGGTGATGGCCACCTTCGTAGGTGGAAAACAAGTCTACTCCAAATTGTGAGTGATTTTCAAGTGCTTTCGAGTGAATGAGGGGTGCCTTGACCAGTTCCCCTAGCAGAAATTGAAGACCATTACGCATTGAATATTCCAGGCCATAGGCAGTGCAGTTGTCAAATGATAAAAATGATAATATGGTATAGCGCCTGCACTACAAAGGCCTGCCAAACAAGTATTATTAGTGCGATTCGCAATCCGATCCACACCCTGAAGCTTTGGTAATTCTGAAAGGTGAGATAAAATGACTTTTGGATTGAAAGAATTTATGGACACGCTCAATGGGATCCCCTATTTCTGGAAATTGCTTGCCATCCTGGTCATATGGACAGTGGTGCTCATCCTTGCTAAGCACTTCGATAAGCTTATTCAGGGAATTGCAGACAAATCCGATGCCGTCAGCATAGACAAACGGGCTCTGAAGTCCTTGGATACTGTACTGGACATATGCTTCTATATCGGCGGGATATTCGCAACACTCTACGCTCTAGGCATCTCTGAGATGCTCTACGCCGCAATGACCGCCTTCGGCGTCATGGGCATAGTCATAGGTTTTGCTGCCAAGGACATCATCTCGAACATGTTCTCAGGCCTGTTCATGGTGATAGACCAGCCCTTTCTTGAGGGGGATTACGTCGAGATCGGGCAATACTCCGGGACCGTCAAGAAGATGTCCATCCGATCCACCGAGCTTGAGATGGCTGATGGTGTGTGGCTTACCTTGCCCAACTCCATACTGGCTACAAAACCGATACTGAACTATACAATGGCCACCAACAGAAGGGCCGAAATAAAAGTCTCCCTTCTCTACAAAGACGATGTGGATCTGGCCTTGAAGATACTTCGCGAGCTTTCCAGCAAAGACCCCAGGATCCTGCAGGACATGACCATCCAGGCTATTATCGCAGACGTTCAGGAGTATCGCACCATACTTCAGCTGAGGTTCTGGGTGCCTAAAAGCGATCTGATGGAGGCAAAATCAGACATGTACAAGGCTGTTACCAAGGCCTTCAAGGAGAAGGGCATCGAACTGGCCATGCCACTTAGAAGGAATATTTGAGCCATTAGCGGGGCGCTTATCATTTAGGGAAAATTATACCGTGTGCCACACATGGTCAAGAACCCCTCTAACGTCCTATATGCTTGGTTCTTGACTATATAACACTGTTTTCGAACTTCGAACTAAACTGTTTAAGTAGTTTGGGCAAAATAGGTAGTAGCTGGTGGAGTCTTGTTTCCATTAAGGGTACGATTTGCAATTGCTGTACTGGCCATTGCCGCAATGATGCTTGTCCTGACAGCGCCGCTGCTACCGACCGTTATTCAGGAAGATATTGCTGCCGGCCAAGGATCTATCGCTGATGTTCTAAGAGGCACCGTTGATGTTCAAAACGAGGATGCTGATGGTCAAGGAGCGGTCGTTGATGTTCAAAATACAGTTGACGGCTTTTACACAAAAACAAGGGCTGAGGAAACTGACCAGCTAACCTGCCTATCCTGGGCTCCTGGAGTCCAAGAGCTTGATGTTTCGATCAGGTTTTCCGGTAGAATGGGAAACATGCTGACCGCCACCCTTCTGGAGAATGGGGAGTTGCTCGGCCAGGAGACCGTTTATCAGATAGGTTCTGAAACCGATGTGCTTCACATACGCAGTGAGCTTAAGGCAGGTCAGGAGCATTCGTTGCGGCTTGTATACGAAGCTCCAAGCGGCGGAGAGAACCCCATACTTATCACATTCAGCACCCAAGGTCGCAGGGTTTCTCTCCCTGAACTATTCCGCTCCTATGACGGAAGCACACAGGCACGCATTCTGGACATATCCAGTGTGTTTGAGACAATGGGGCTTTTTTCATTATTGGTAGAGTGCCCAGCAGAGGTCGAGAACGAGAGCGAGTTGGCCTCCATCACCTGGAGCTTCCAGGCTGAGAACATCTCCACAGACCATTCTGCTTATGTAGCGCTCCCAGAACCCATACCTGGTGAAGTGAGCCTTGACCTGACTTTCAATGATGGCTCTAGCCTCCATGAAACCATCATGCTTGACCCAACTACAGACACCGAGCTGACTCCATTAGCCATAAGCTCCCCCCCGTCACCTCTGGAAGGCGGGTACTTGGATAGCACCGATCTGATACTGGTAAGAGTCGAGAACGAACCCGATGCCGGATTAAGCGAAGGAGCAAGCGCTGGAGAAATCGATGCTACAGATGTGGAGCAGGACAGTGAGGCAAATGCAGAGCAGGATGCTGGGGCGGTCGAGGGAGCAAGATGGCAGTTCTATGGGCCACGAGGGCAGGCTATTGGCTGGCTTGATGGTGGGTTCGAGGACCTGGACAATGCATACCTTGCCTACAGATTATGGGGTCTTGAAGAGTATCACCTGACATCTGGCATGGACAGTACAATGGATCTCTTGGGCGGTACTGATGGGGGGCTACAGGTGTTCAGA
>JAUVCJ010000300.1 GCA_030595765.1 Thermoplasmatota archaeon
AACCCTGCGAAGAAGGGAGTTTCCGACCTTGTGATGGCAGGACTTGGAGGTGAGCTTAACCTTGATGGCCTTGCCCAAATAAACATCCCACCTGGCGCACTCCCTGCAGACACCATGATAACAATCGATGAGATCGTGGAGGATTACCCGGACATTCCGATTAACACTGAATTGCTCAGTTCTGTTTACGACTTTGGACCTTCAGATGTGTCTTTCACACCTGGGAATGAGCCGAATGTCACTCTTTTTTACCAAGAAGAATGGATCCCAGCTGGTGTTGTCGAAGAGGCCATAGGCATCTATCAGACCCAAGGCGGGAAGTGGAGCAAGCTTCAAGATAGTGGTATTGATACTGTGAATAACAAGATCTGGGGGAAGGTTACTGACCTCTCGATGATCGCGATCATGGCTGAGACCTAGAAAACTCAAATTGATCTTACCAACCTGAGCGTGTGCGATTTTTGTGTATTATGGTGTGTCAAGGAATAGCAGGCGAATTCATGCCGTTGGTGGCTCGTATACCCGTCCCCAAAATAGCCAGAGGTCAACGTCGTTAGCTGGGTCGGTTCCAAATAGGGGGCCGGATATCGTGTGGGGTACATCTTCAAGGTATACTCCAAAGGTTATGGACCATTTGCCCTGGTTGAGCCCTACAAGCCTGGTTATTGCAGGAATGTTGGGAGCAATGCAAATCAGCAATTTCATCTCGGTGGGGACATCACCATCCCCGGCTCCAGATAGCTTCTTCAGGGTTTTTGGTGTCCCTTCGCTAGCATATACCTCCACTGCAAGGGCAAGGTGCTCTATTGTCCAGTAAGGCAGCTCAGGATAAGCAGCTATTGCTGCGCTGGGGTGTGTGAACTGGTCCAGGTATGTGTTGATGGTGCCACGTATCCATTTGATGAGCTCAGCCACAGCCATGCCTCCAACTATGAAGCTCAGCCGAATCCCGCCTCCAGATCCTCCGCCAGTAGGAGAGAGCAGGACATCGATGTAGAGCTTGACAGATTCGAGAACGCCTTTAATAAGGTATTCTAAGGCCGAAAGAAAATTGTCTATGAACTTCTGTATAAAAAGGGTTAATAGGTCAAAGCTGAAGCCGGTCTCGTTCCAAGCATCGTCCCATGCGCTAATAAGGGAATCTGCAACCATTTCGTAGAGCATGTCATTTAATGCACCTGATGCAAGAGTAAACTCCTCTGGGTTGGTATCATCCTTGGTGGATTGTTCCAGTATCCAGACAGGCGCTCCATCGAACTTGCGTTGCCATGTCAGATCGCCCCCATTAATGTCACGCTTGAGTGGTGTTCTATCAACTACCACTCCGTTTCCATCCCTGAGTACAAGCCCATCTCCAGGGCTAAAAGCACTCACCAGTCCGCCATTCTCCATAGTTTCGGATGGGAGTGCGTAAACAAGATACTCGTCATCTCCATCATCTATCCGTACCAGGTCTCTGAAATAAAACTCTTTTTTCTTCCCCTTGGCTGTAGATATGGTATAGCTATTCAAATCCATGGGATCCATGCCGGTGGGGTTCCATATCTCGAACCATTCCGTGTCCGATCCGCCACTTCCAGGATTGGATTCGAACTCGTTGATCAC
>JAUVCJ010000249.1 GCA_030595765.1 Thermoplasmatota archaeon
ACCGAACTGGCACTGGCATGAAGTAGGGTCGAGGAGAACGCCCTCAACAGCCCCAGTGTAAGGGCAATGGTCAGAGTGCCGCCGGGCTCAAGCAAGGCAGCCCCCTCATATAGCAGGTTCTCGGTTGCGGCAAATCCCAAACCAGCGGCGGCGCCATAGATCAGGCCATCCTCCACCTCGTCTAGATCACTGCCTGCCTTTTTTATTCCCTCACCCTTGACCCATTCCTCGACAAATGGAGCCACAATTACGGCACCAACAAGACCCAAGGCGCCACCGAGAAAAGACAGTCTGGAATGGAACACCATCTCAATTATGACTGAGAATATTATGCCAAAAAAAGCACCCCATGCGAATACTCTGAATATCTTTCTCCAAGGTTCTCTATCATAGGTCTCAATGTTGCGTACCCATCGAAGATAGAAAAGAGAGGGCACAAAGGCCACAAGAACCAGAGCCAATAACGCTATTAGAAATTCATCAAGGGTAAACATCTTCTCGATTGGGGAATCAAACACAGGATATATAAGTGTCTGGATTATACCTTCAGGCTGTATGTCTAAAGATGGCGTGGGCTTTGATGTTGTAGCCTTTGACCTTGATGGGGTGCTGGTGGATGCAGTCAGCTCATGGGTATACATGCACGAGCAATTCGGTGTCAAGAACTCCAATGCATATCAGGAGTACATGGACGGGAACATCGACTACCTGGAGTTCATGAGGGTAGACATCTCACTCTGGCTGGAAAAGGAAGGAAAGGTACACTCCTCCAGAATCATCAAAGCCCTGGATTCCATGCCCCTAATGGGAGGAGCCAAAGAAGCCATTGATGAGCTTCATCACGCAGGGCTAAAAACCCTGATAGTAAGCTGCGGAATAAAGGACCTAGCCCTGCGAGTCCAAAAAGACCTTGCAATACATGGATGCATGGCCAACTCACTGGTACTGGATGATGAGGGCTACCTGACTGGAGAGGGGTTGATGGAGGTCGACCTTGCCGACAAGGGGAAGTACCTGCTGGCTCGTCTTAAATCCATGGGTATGGATCCAAAAAGAACTGTAGCCATAGGAAACAGCTTATTCGATGTGCCCATGTTCAAAGTGTGCGGCCTAGGAATTGCCTTCAACCCCGATGACCAAGTGGTCATTGATGAGGCAGATGTGGTAGTGCCAGGCAAGGATCTTAGAGATGTTTTGCCGATAATATTGGATTAAAGATTCCCGATGAATGGTTCCCGGCGGGAACACATTGTTTTTTCTGGCTAAAATTCAATCTCGAGGTTTTGATTTACTGGACAGGAAAAACCTTTCCTTTCTTGCGTATTGGGGAGACCATCCCTTTTTTTTTGGTCTTTTCCTCTCTGAATTCTAAGTGCTACAGAAAGGAATAGTATTGTCAAATCTGACGGGTTTATGTCGGGTTAGATGGTACGTGGTAGCTCTTCCTGTCGTACCTACCTTTTCTAGCAGGCCACGATCACAAAGATCATTCAAGTCTCTCAACGCAGTTCTGTCAGAAAGGCCACTAATTCCTGATATTCTTTGTTAGTTATTACTCCCCCCACTCAAACAATCCCATTAACGTATCTACATACCGATATTTTAGCCAAGAACCCTCTCCAGATGGTTATCTAACTTCATCACGCCGCACTTGCATTGCATGTCTCATCTTTGTCAATACTAAAATCCATCTCAACAACCTCGCGGGTCTGAAGATCCACGTATAGGGCCTTGCACGGGTCTGGCTCGAACGCCTGCATTTTCTGGAAGCTTGTCTGGTCCTGCCAGGTAGAAGCGTTCAGAAGGGTGATGCCCCTGTAGGTGCCGGTGTTGCATGCGTGGCCATGACCGGTCACAAAAATGTCAGGTAGGGGGTCGATCACGAGGTAATCCTTGTGTTCGGGAGCTATAGGGGTCTTTCCTCCATAGATGGGTGCCAGATGTCTCCGTATAAGCATCTCCTTCATAATCTCAATAGCTTTTGTATAGGTCATGCCGATCAGGTTGGGAACAAGATCATCCATCCCTCTTCCGTGACAGGTTAGCACACGTAGGCCATGGAGCGTGAATTGGCAGGGGTTGCCAACGCACATGACCCTTTCTGGAAGAAGGTTGCGTATCTCTTCGGGAAACGTGGGCTGAGGTATGGCCTGGCGCACGGCATCGTGGTTTCCAGGTTGCAGGATTATGGTGATGTGCGCAGGGATCTGATCCAGGTACTCCCCAAGCATTTTGTACTGGTCGTAGATGTCTTCAATGTTCAAGTCATTCTCCTGCCCAGGGTAGATGCCGATGCCATCCACCCCATCACCCGAGATTATCAGGTATCTGATCCTGTTCAGCTCTTCAGGGAACATATCTGGCTCCTTCCCATTGGTCCAGTCCAGAAATCTCTGGAACTCATCCTTCATGAAGGTATTGCTACCCACGTGAATGTCCGAGATGAATAGAGCACCAAGGGGTTCGAGTATTGTTGTTGGCGCGCGCATCTGAACTCCGGGTCTAAGAATGTTCTTTGCGATGAACAGGTCATTGGATTCGCCGGATGAACTGCGAAAAGAGTTCTCCCCTGGTCTGGGCTTTATGAAGTTCCCAACCACGCCTATGACCTCATCAAGGACAAAATCTTGGCGTACCATATCGGATTTCTTGGAGATGAGGACCTTGACAGACCCGGTATAGTCCTCAACCTCCAGCATCTTGTGGCCGTTCTTGGTGCTTCGTGAGTCCGTAATGAGTCCAACGAATGAGGTCTGGGGGTCAAACTTGCGCAGTCTATTTATTGGCATTACAGTGCCCATAGCCGTTCTTCCCCGGAACATTGTTCTCAACTGTTCATAGCGGGATTTGAAATACAGTTTAAAATCTGAGATGACACCTATGCAGGTGGAATTGCTTGTGATATCCTTTTCGATTACTATGTCTGGCTCAATTTCTCTGGTTGGTAAGAGGCCTAATCCGCTGGGTTTG
>JAUVCJ010000089.1 GCA_030595765.1 Thermoplasmatota archaeon
TCTCATCGTCAATAGCATCTATTGCATCATCTTCTCTTTTGTTATCACCCATTGTACCTATCCTCCCTCATTATCTACCGCATACTGTCGAAATTGCTCTATTATTCCTATTCATCATTTCGTTTTTTTCTTCTTTTGTTCTTGGTGCTACTGCTAACCACGGCATCTATGTGGCCATCACGAATATTGATCCTGACTTCGTCTCCAGCACCAACATCCTCAACAAGAGAGATTGCTGTGCTTCGGGTTTGGTTCCAAACATGTGCATACCCCCTGCCCATGGTGGCTAGCGGGTTAAGTGAGGCCATCTTCTCGGCAAGGATGTCAAATTCTCCTTTGCTGGAGTCCATCAGCCGTGTCATGCCTCCTTGCAGCCGCCAAAGAGAGCTGTCTAGGTCCTGTCTGCGTTTGTTTACCAGGTCAAGCAAGGTTCTGGGTTTTAGAGTCCCTTTTAGCCTTTCCAGTTGTTCTTTGTGCATAGATAATGTGGCCTCAAGCTCAGAGCTGAGCCTATCTGTGCTTGCTGCCAGCTGCATTCGCAAATCGATAGAGTCGGGAACCACAAGTTCCGCTGCTGCACTGGGAGTAGGAGCCCTCACGTCTGCTACCAAATCGCTTATGGTGTGGTCGATCTGGTGGCCTACTGCGCTCATGATCGGAATGCGTGAATTGAAGATGGCTCTGGCAACTTCCTCTTCGTTGAATGCCCAGAGGTCTTCTAGGGACCCACCACCTCTTCCGACAATGATGATCTCAGCTTGGTCGTGCCTGTTCAGGTGGCCAATCGCTTTGGCAATCTCAAAAGCTGCGCTGTCGCCTTGAACTCTAGCAGGTGCTAGTATTACTCGCGCCATTGGAAACCTCCTTGCTAGCACATTCAAAATGTCTCTAAGAGCTGCACCTGTAGGAGAGGTAACTACCCCGATGATGACGGGCATGGTTGGTAATTCCTTCTTGTGCAAGTCGTCGAAAAGTCCTTCTTTTTCCAGCTTTTCCTTAAGTTGAATGTAAGCTAGATATAGAGTACCAACACCCTTAGGCTCGGCGCTCTGGATGTTCAGCTGGTATTTGCCCTGAGGTGCGTAGAGGTCAATAAAACCTTGAGCCAATATGCTCATGCCTTCTCTCAATTCAAATTTCATTTTTTTATTTGCGCCCTTAAAAAATACACAGGGAATCTGGGAGTCTTCGTCCTTGAGAGTGAAGTACATGTGACCAGAATGATGATGGGTAAATTTGCCAATTTCACCACGTATCCACAGATCCTGAAGAAAGGGGTCTGCAGACAACCTACCTTTGATCCTCCTGGTGACCTGGGACACTGTGAACACCTCGAATCCCAGGCGAGTCTGGACTGAGTTTCCATCCATCGTCCCTGGTAGGGATAGAGGGGGTAAAAGGGTTTTGCAGCAGAGGTGGATGAAACTATTCTGTGTAGCGTCAATTATTACCTTACCTTAGGATTTTTTTCATTAATTTTGATCGTGATGCATTATTCCCAGGTTCGCAGGCAAATTGGCAAAACATACGAAGCTATTTTTATATGGGGGGACATATCCTATTTCATGGCGAAAATTGATTGGTATGACGAGTTTGTTGATTCTGATTATACACCTGCCAACACAGACCTGGTGGCTCTTTTCTACTTTGAACCACCCAAAGGCATGAGCAAGGAGGAATCAGCTGGTAGGATAGCTTCTGAGAGTTCAACAGGAACCTGGACCACGCTTGCTAAACTTCCTCCCAGGATGAAGGGGCTCCAGGCGACGTCCTTTGATATTGATGGGAATCACCTGTTGGTTGCATATCCCGGAGAGCTATGGGAAGGGGGCAATTTACCCCAATTGCTCAGTGGCTTAGCAGGTAACATATTTGGCATGAAGGGAGTTAAAAATTTGAGACTTTTGGATGTTTCTTTACCTCCGAGCTACACCAAGGGCTTTAAGGGGCCCATACTCGGCATGAAAGGGATAAGGAAACGGTATGGTGTAACAGATAGACCCCTGACCGGTGCTGTGCCCAAGCCAAAGATAGGGTTCAGCGCAGCCGAGCATGCTGAAGTTGGGTTCGAGACCTGGATGGGCGGATTCGACTTTGTTAAAGACGACGAGAACCTGACCTCCACCAGTTTTAACAAGTTCGATGCCAGGGTAAAGCTCATGGCCAAGCAGAGGGATAAGGCCGAGAAAGAGACCGGTCAGAAGAAGGGAGCCTTCATCAATATCACAGCCGAGACCGAGGTTATGAAGAAACGTGCAGACCTACTCCATGAATATGGTTTCGACTATGCAATGATAGATATTGTTGTGGTGGGAACCAGTGCGCTGCAAACATTGAGGGATCATCTTGCAGACCTGAAGATCACAACACACGCTCACAGAGCTATGCATGCGTCCTTTACGAGAAACCCCAAGCATGGCATCTCCATGCAATTCATAGCTAAGCAGATGCGGCTTATTGGAATGAACCAGTTGCATTCTGGAACCGCAGTGGGCAAGCTTGTAGGTGATAAGAACGAGGTCCAGTCCATTGCTGATGTTCTGAGGGAGACGAAAACCCCTGCAAGAAAGCATATGCTTCTGGAGCAGGATTGGGGCAAGCTTAAAGATGCTTTTCCTGTGTGCTCAGGTGGGCTTCACCCAGGGCTGATACCTGATGTCATGGACATCTATGGCAACGATATGGTCCTTCTTGTAAGCGGCGGAATTCACGGCCATCCCAAAGGAACTCGAGCTGGCGCTAGAGCATCTATGCAGGCGCTTGAGGCTGTTAATGACGGGCTCACTTTGAAGGAGAAAGCTAGTCTGGTAGATGGTAAGGACCTGGCACAAGCTCTTGAGAAATGGGGTTATCACAAACCCAAATGAGACTGGAGATGGCCTGATATACAGGCAGAGTTCTGGATCTTATCTTTAATGTATTAGGGTCACTTTTGTAGCTTATTTAGCTACAGCTTTCTTGGCTGCTACCTTTGCAGGTTTTTTTGCAGAGGCCTTCTTGGGTGCCGCCTTTGTCGGTTTCTTTGCAACGGCCTTTTTGGTTGTTACTTTTGCTGGTTTCTTTGCAGTGGCCTTCTTGGCTGCTACCTTTGCCAGTTTCTTTGCAGTGGCTTTCTTGGCTGCTGCCTTTGCTGGCTTATTTGCAATAGCATCCTTTTTCTTTGGAGGTCTGCCTCTTTTTTTGGGAGGTATGTTACTCTCTGCCTTCTTCTTTGGAGGTCTACCCCTCTTTTTTGGAGTGATGTCGCCCTCGGTCTTCTTCTTTGGTGGCCTTCCTCTCTTTTTTGGTATGTCGTCACCCTCTATCTTCTTCTTAGGTGGCCTGCCTGGTTTGCGGCCACGCTTCTTCTTGGGTCCTGGTTTCCTGCCTCGTTTTTTGGGTTCTGGCTTGGGCGGGGGGGTTATTTCCATGCCGCTAATGACTTGAGATAGTGTGCGTGAGTGTGAGAGGTCACCAACGAAAATCCTGCGTTTCTCATCTGGAGATACCGATACCAATATCGGGCTTCCATCTGTGAGGTGCGGGTGGTCTTGGAACCATTCTAGACAATGCAAATAGGTGTTTCTGGAGGAGTCCATCCTACCCTGGTACTCCCTTCCGTACTCATCCACAACTGTTACCTTGCTTCCTTTGTTAATCTTAGTATAATGAAACAAATTCTCATATCTTGAATTGACAAGTATTTTATTTGCCCTGAGCTGGCCCTCACTCAATGGTCTGATATATACGAAATTTTCTTTCTGGATTTTTCTGCCCATATTATCACTTAATGTCAAATATAAGCATATAGTATAAATTATTTTGTGTCATTTTCAAAAACTCAAAAGCAAAACAGTTATATTCACTCCCGTTCTTTGGGTGTTGGGGAGACACATGAACATCGACCTTTTTGCAGACATAATATGCCCCTTGCAACTGATAAGGGATAACCCGAGGCATCATCCAGAGAATTCGCTTTGCGTCAAGCAGTGCCGCTGGTACAACGAGGAGGCGCATGACTGTGTGCTGAACATGCTTCATGACCGGCTTCTTGAGATCAGCACGACCATGCAAGCCCCAAAATAGGGCATGTGTGGCAGACCGTAGGACAAGTGCAAATTGTTACGTATGCTACATTGTAAGGTATGCCATTATAGTGCCATATCTCGAAAAGCCCAGGTATTTGCTACCGCTGGCAAAGTATTTGTGAGATTCCTTGTTACATTCCTGTTGTTCCAGTGCTGTTCTCTTAATTCTTTGAACATTCTTTCTTATACCGCCTTCTTTTGAATATCATGCCATAACGCATAGCTCTAGCTCACATCGCGCTGAGCCAAGGGCTCACGCAAGACTTATCTATTGACAGTTCAGTATGGGGTTCATGACTCTAATGGAGAGTGCCAGGAAGGGTGTATTTGACCTTCTTGAGAAGGCAGCATTGACTGAAGGGACGGACCCCGAATTCATCAGAAAGGGTCTTGCATCCGGGCGCATTGTTATCCCGCACAACCCAATTCATTCCCCTGACCCGTTAGCAATTGGAAAAGGACTTCGAGTAAAGGTGAACGCCAATATTGGCACATCCAAGGATCACATGGACATTCCTGAAGAGATGGATAAGGCCAGGGTCGCACTGGAATATGGCGCTGATGCCATCATGGACCTGAGCATCGGCGGGGATACTCGTGAGATTAGAAGGACACTCCTAAAGGAAGTGCCAGTCATCTTTGGCTCTGTCCCGGTATATGAGGCAGGCATCGCGTCTCTCAATCGTGGGGAGCGCATTGTGGACATGACCGAGGATGATATCTGGAACTCAATCGAAGATCATGCAAAGGACGGCGTGGATTTCGTGGTTGTCCATGCTGGTGTCAACCGCCAATCTGTGGGTAGGCTCAAGTTGCAGGATCGCATCATCAACATGGTGTCCAGAGGCGGCTCATTTCATACTGCGTGGATAGAGCACAATGATCAAGAGAATCCGCTTTATGAGAACTTTGATTATCTGCTGGAGCTTGCTCGCAAGTATGAATTGACCTTGAGCCTGGGGGACGGTTTCAGGTCAGGCAGCACCCATGATGCCAACGACAGGGCGATGATGCAGGAATTGATCACCATTGGAGAGCTGGTCCAGCGTTGTCGTGATGCTGGAGTGCAGTCCATGGTCGAGGGGCCTGGTCATGTGCCGCTTAACCAGATCGCCAGCAACGTTCAGGTAATGAAGAGCGTTACAAAGGAGGCACCCTACTATGTGCTTGGCCCTCTTGTTACTGACATTGCTCCAGGGTATGATCACATTACTGGCGCCATAGGTGGAGCCATTGCCGGACATGCAGGGGTGGATTTTCTTTGCTATGTAACGCCAAGTGAACATCTGTGCTTGCCCAATGTGGATGATGTGCGAAGAGGGGTTGTAACCTCTAGGATAGCAGCCCATGCTGCTGATCTTGCCAACGGCTTACCTTCTGCCATCCAAAAGGATTATGACATGTCCAAAGCCAGGAATGAGCTGGATTGGGAAAAGATGTTCTCAATTGCATTGGATCCTGTTGAAGCCCGCAGGTATCGGCAGAGCCGCAAACCCACAGAGTCCGATGTCTGCTCCATGTGCGGGGAAGCCTGTGCCATTCGCCTGGTTAACAAATCTCTTGAGTGAATGGAATTTGAATGGCCCAGAATGATGGATATTATTTTTTGTCGAAATGCTAAACCGTCAATTGCCGATGGCTTATTTAGCTGGGTGTACCGAAAGTTATATATATATATGCCTTACAATATTAATAGTGACAAGAGGTATCGCACTCTTATCAGAGCCCGGAATGGGGGATTCTATCTCCGGGTCTAGGCTCATGTGAGCCATTGGCGTTTGTGAACAGGTTCTAGTGGTGGGTAGAAGCTCCACTTTGCAAGTATGTAGGCGCTAAAATTGCTCCTTAGCCCTAGTGAATACTCTCGACACTTCACCTATGATGGAACTCAGTGAATACCCTTGACACCTCACCTATGATGGGATAATGATCCTGCCTATGGAGGTTCAAATAATGTATCCGAAGCGTAAACCAGCCAGCGCAGGCCAAACAAGGGCCAAGCGTCTTATCACCAAGGCAAAGCCTATGCTGCTGGTTCTCAACATCCTAATTGCTGGTCTTTCACTTCTGAACCTAGCCACAGCAGCCATGGGCGCTATTCAAGTTGATATACCGGACGAAGGAGATTTCTCATGGGTGTTGGACTCAAAGGTAGATAGCGCTGAGTTCAGGACCGATTTTTCGGTTCAAAACAGAGGCCCTTACGATATTAGGAACCTGGATATCTCTGCAGATCTTGTTAATCTTGACGGTGTCAACCTTCTCGACTACGATCTAACTGACCTTGTCATACCTTATGGGCAGACACGGACATTTTCGGTTGAAGCCTCAATACCATTGGACAGTTTCAGCCCAGAGTTTATCGCAGGTCTGCTGATTCAGGATTCATCGTTCCTATTACGCATTAGGGTGGATGCTGAATATATGTGGGGGCTATCATCCTTCCATCTGGATCAGGTGATCGAGTATCCTTGGACAGCTATTCTTCCATCCTTGCTTGAGAACTCCTCCAGTCCCATAGTCTCACGGATGGCTCCGCTGTTGCTGCCTGGCCTGCTAAACGGGGAGGCAGAGCTTGTGCCGGATTATTTATTGTCAAGCGCAATGAGCCAGGTCCTCAACAATTGCGAGTTCCACATTGAATCCCATCCCATCGGAAAGGGTGTGAACATGTTTAATGGCACATTTGAGCTCAAGGCCGACCTCCTCCCTCTGTGGCATGTGCTGGACTTCCTGGCTACAGTGGACCAAAACAACAACATCGACATGCAGGAGGTGAGTTATACTGTCCGCTGGGATAGATAGGCTAGGTGGGCGTCTATCGAAGAAAGCTCTCTTTGTGGGTTTTTTCTACCTTCTACTGCCTGTATTTGCACTAGTTTCGATATCGTCAAGGTATCCTGAGCTGTCAAGCTCTTCCATTTCAGGGCAGTTGGCATGGGTGATGGTGATGGGCATTGTGCTTGTGGTGATAGCACAGTTCCAGGTCCGGTACGCTGTTGGTGACATCAGAAGGCTTGCAATTAACCTGCTGTTCCTTATCTGCGCAGTCGGTTGGATCTTTGGCCTTCTTGGTGGAAAGATGGAGATAACTCAGACCTGGAACGAATTTACATTCCACCTTGATGTTTCAAATCTACTCTACCTTGTGTTTGGGATTAGCACTCTGAACGGGATATTTTATTTTCTTGAATATCTTGCTTTCAAACCAACCAATGAGGTTACGATTACCCCAGAAACCCAGGATGCAGATGATAATCCCATGGTTGTGGAGGTTTACCCCTTACCAGTGAGTGTAAATTAAATGAGTTTTTTAGTGGCATTGTCACCCCATTCAGATAAAATTAATATGATAGGAATGGAATAGCACGAACATGGAACGAGGGGGAGTTATTGTTCTTGCCGCTGTACTGGTAGCCGGAATGCTTCTGGGTGTGGTTTATTTCACGGCGTTCGCCTCTGATCCCATAACCTCTGATGATGATGACCAAACAATCGCCCTAGTTGCTAGAGCCTCAGCATCACTTGGAGAGGAAACATTTGAGAATAAGATGACCGTCAACGTTGGCCAGACCGTTAGTTTCTCTGGCATTGATTCCAATGGCTCGGTATCCAGTTATTCTTGGAGGATCACTCAACTAGGGAACACCACGTTTGATGGGTCAATGAGCGGGCCAACTGCCTCCTTCAAGTTCAGCATCCCTGGCGAGTTCAAGGTCAAGCTCACCATCTCCAACAGCCAGGGAGAAAGCGATAGTGATGACTTTCGGGTGTATGTCGGCCTCCGTTCCGAGCACACTGGAACTCTTACCATGGGTCAGACCAGAGATTATGATTTTGGTGTGGAATGGGGAGCTTCGCGTATCATTGTCACGGTATCCTTTGAGCCGGTGCGCAATACCTTTGGTGTCAATGCCGCAAACCTCGACTTGGTAGTTCTGGGTGCCGATGGCGAGGTGGCTGGAGAATCCGATGAGCCAATAGAGCCCAATGCTCAGGAGCTCATCATAGAAGAGGTGGAAATCTCGCCGATGCAGTGGATCCACGCCCACGGCACAGGGTCGTGGCAGGCTACAATAGAATGCTCTGCCAGCGGCCTCAGCGGCGTTCCCTACACAGTTCTGGTAGAGGTTCACTACTAGTGTTCGTAGGTTTTGGTATTTGCTCTGATCCTGCCTCTAGTTCAGATCTATATCTCAGAGGTCGTGCATTATCGCAGTGAACCTAACCATTTGGTTTCTTGAGTTACCAGCCTCTTTCCTGGAGCCTTTGCTCAGGTGGGATGTCACTGATCTCGATGCCGTCCATGGCATCTTTTAGACCCATCGAGACCTTTGCCAGGACCTTTGGATTGTCAAAATGGGTGACTGCTTCGACAATAGCCTTTGCCCTGGGTTCAGGGTCTTCTGACTTGAATATTCCAGAACCGACGAACACGCCGTCGCATCCAAGCTGCATCATAAGTGATGCGTCTGCTGGAGTTGCAATACCGCCTGCGGCGAAGTTGACAACCGGAAGCCTTCCATGTTCCTTAACTTCCCTCAGAACGCCTAGCGGAGCTTCGATATCCCTTGCGAATGCCCTGAGTTCGTTGTCGTCCATATCCTTCAGGGATCTTATGGCCGATTGGACTTCTCGTGTATGCCTGACAGCTTCAACAACGTTGCCTGTTCCTGCTTCCCCTTTGGTCCTT
>JAUVCJ010000068.1 GCA_030595765.1 Thermoplasmatota archaeon
GCCCTTGAGGAGCAGGGCTATCTTCTGGACAGCTCGGTTGGTGCCATGCGCTTTGATTTTGGTGTAGGGGTTGCCAATGACCTAGGCTCCTTCAAGGTGAAAAAAGGCCCATATCACCCTGATGCAAACGATCTAAGGCGCCCTGGCAGCTCCAGCATCCTTGAGGTACCGTCAACCAACGTGTTGCTTCCGTACAGCTACACCACTTTCAGGATCATCAGCTCAAAGGCATTCCGGGTGGTTGATGCCCTTGCCAGAATAATTTATCATCCACCAGTGTTCCTGATGCACCCCTGGGAGGTCATGACCGCCGATGAGATCAAGCTACCTGGCATGCCGGATAGACATATGAGAGGCAGGAGCAAGGCTATTGACCCAAGAGTGATGGCTGCGTTCAAGGGAAGAGTGGTGGTTGGCTTCTCAGGCCTGCTGGAGCATTTGAGACTGCAATAATTGAAACCCACTCTGGAGTCTAGTTATCTGAGCGTTTTATCTTGGCGATAAAAAATAGTGTCATCCCCACGATATGCAGAACCGCCGATGCAAAGAGCATGAAACCATAGCTTAATTCAGAGCTGCTCCCGATTATCCAGTTGGCCTCTGCATAGCTCCTGGTCGCCAGGAATTCCAGAACAAAGAACACCAGAAGGAACACACTGCCTAGTATCATTATGCCCCTTGCCACATCCTCAAGCTTCAATGGCCCATCGAATGCTGGCTCCAGCTCGTTCTCATCCCTGAAAACCCCGCTCTCGATGTTTCCGCTCATAAGTACAACATTGCCCCTGAACAAAATAAACCTTTCCTATGCTGTTTCAACAGCCCCACTCCATTGGCAGAAAGCATTATTGGCCCCGAACTCATTATTCAGCTTGATGGCTGGAGCTCACATAAGGAAGATGGCTGATGGAGAGCAGCAGATCGTGGCTCAACTTCTGGCCGCGGTGTTCGATGACAAGCGAGAGGCTGTAATGGGTGAGAGTGAGGGTTGGCCAGATGTGGTGGCGGCCTTCATATCCGAGTACTCAGGCATGATACTGGTGGCTACCTGGGATGGCGGCGGAGGTGAGATGGCTATTGAGAGTGATGGTGCTACCTGTGATAGCGGTGATGGTGAGTTGGCGATCGGGAGTGAAGTTTGTGAGAACTCAAAGCTGCTCGGAGCATTGGCTGTAAGAAATGCAGATTGGGTTCCTGGAACCGTGACCATCAAGGCTGTTGTTTCCAAGATCGGAGTTCTAAAAAGCCTCAAGGTCAGGAAGAAGCTGAAGAAACTCCTGCTGTCACTTCCGCAGCTTGAGGATGGAGTGGGCTTGTTGGATGCTGTTGGTGTCCTGGAGCAGCACAGGAGGAGTGGGCTTGGTCAACTGCTCCTGCAAGAGGCTGAGCTTTGGGCAAAAAGCACAGGTATGCACACCCTAAGCCTCAGTGTCAAGAAGGGTAACACAGCCGCTCTGGAGCTATACAGGAAGCATGGATACCATGTGTCAAGGGATTATTCAAATGCCTGGGGCAGCTATCATTATTTGAAAAAGAAGCTCTGAAATGTGAAGTGCTGTTTCAGGGCAACTCCAGCTCAAGTCAACTCCAGTTCAAGGCAACCCCATTTCTTTGGCTTTGACCAGCGCGTAGAGTGTTGTGCATACCGGCACCGGGATGTTGTGCTTTTTTGCTTTCTTAATGATGACCCCGACCAGGTCATCGATCTCGGTGGTTTTGCCTTTGCTCAGGTCCTGAAGCATGGATGTCCTGCTCTCAGAAAAGTTGACAGTGCGGTCTATTGCATGGTCAACCAGGCCTGGATCGATGTCATGCCCCTCAGCAGCTGCAACCGCGCGCACCTCGTTCATGGCGGCTCTGAGTGTCAGGACGGTTTCGGTGTTCTGGATGGCATCTCCAACGCTCTTTCCAGTCAGAGCCGTAACCGGGTTGAATGCAGCGTTCCATAACAGCTTCCGCCACTTCCCATCTATCATGTCGGGCAGCGCCTTGGAAGGGATGCCAGCCTCTGTCAGGGTGTTGGCAAGAGAGCTCACCCTGTCTGTCATGGTCCCATCCAGCTCTCCAAGATGTATCCGCCCAAGCCCCTCGAGAAGAATGACTCCTGGAGCCATTAATTCGGATGCGATGTAGGCTACACCTGCAATGACTCTTTCAATACCGAAGACTTCTATCACACGCTCTTCTGTCTCGATACCGTTTTGCAGTGTCAGTATCATTGTGTCTGGACCAACAAGCGGTGCAATTGATCCCAAAGCGGCCTTGACCTGGTGCGCCTTTATTGCCAGCATTAAAAGCTTCACAACACCAATCGTTTCTGGGTTGTTTGTGGCAACTGCCTTTACCAGTATTTCAGTTTCAGAGCTTTTAATGAGCAATCCCTTTTGCTGTATGACTGCCAGATGCTGCCCTCTGGCTATGAATGTGACATTGTGGCCGAGAGTTGCTAGCTTAGCACCGAAAAAGCCTCCAACAGCGCCAGCTCCTAAAACAGCGATCTTCATGGTTCCACAGGGTCGTATTCGTCCAGAACGTCAAGAAGGTTTCGGACAGTCTTTTCTATCAGTGATTTGCAGACGTCAGAGCACTTGTCCATGCAGACATGCTCCTTGAGCCAGTCGTCATTCGGCCCATCCATCCCCATCAATTCCCAGCATTTGAGGGAGCCATGTTCCTCTTTGAACCTGTTGATGAACTCCCAATATTTCTCGAAGGCCACCTTCTGTATGGCTTCCTCTTTAGGGGAGTCCCTGCCGTATATGATGGAAAGAATGAGCTGGCCGCCTGCAATGGCTCCACAAATATCGCCGTGAAGTCCAACACCGCAACCAAGCGCCGTAGCCGCTCTTGGCAAGGCCGGGCACTGAAGGTCCCATGCCTCACAAACAGCAAGGGCCACGGATTCGGCGCAATTATAGCCGGATTCAAAGTGCTTTATCGCACATTTTACAGCATCATCTTTAACTTGAGGCATGCCTCTCCCATACCAATGTGCAAGTCATGAGGTAAAAGATTTTTGGTTAATGGAATTTACCAAATGCGCAGAGTTGAGCCTGGCACATTAATTCTTCATGAGGCTTCATCAAATTACTTCAGCATCCCATCTCGGCCAATATTTTAGCCAATCCCTCACTCAGCTCCGACCTTCCTTTTGAGCTTCTCAATGAGCGTGGTGTTGCCGAAATTTATGGTTGTAAAGAACTTCCTCATGACCTCTTTCTCATTTTCGTCCACCTTTTTGAACAACCCCTTTCCCGCGCTCTTTGCAATATCATAGGCCCCTTGGGCAAAGGGCTGGGTTAACACACTTCGCAACAAGTCTGGAGTCTTGTTCAAGGTCAATGCCACGAGTTTAAGGGCCAGGGAGAACATCTCCGGGTCGGGTCTACGCTTGAGCATGCCAGCCATCACAAATGGAACATTGGGAAGGCTGTTCTCAAGGCTCATTATCAAAGCCATCCCGCCAAGGAGATGTAATTCCTCATCTTGGATTATCCCATCAGCCCAGGCTATCTCCACGTATAGAACCATTGATGTTAGATAACCCAGCTCTGATATTTCGGCTTCTGCTCCAGTGAACGGATAGTTATAATCTCTTTTCAGAATGTTTCCGAAATCCAGAAACAGCTTCTCGGACTCCTCCAGATCCTTCTTTGTCAAACCCAGAGTTTCGTTAATAATTCTCAGTTGCTCCTCTTCAGACTTCTGAGTGATGCCATCAAGTTGCTTCAGGGGGGATGAGATATCAGTCATAGGCAGATATTCCAGTGGAAGATAATAAAGGTTTAGAAAAGGGGTAGGAGCATCCCTCTCCTGCTTTACCTACTCACTTTAGCAGCCCCATCTCGCCCAACTTTTCAGGCAGGTATTTGTCTGTAACATAATCGAGGCCGTACTTGGCCAGAGCCTGCTGTTCTGCTTTCTTTTTCAGATCAAGCTGTAGCTTTATCTCATTGGTCCAGAAAGGATCTTTAAATCGTGGGTCAGTAAGCTCGGACTTGAGAGCCTGAACATCCTTGTCTGTTAGCTTGTCGCTTGGCAGGTCGTAATTGATGATGTCGCTGGGGGTAATGCCAACGTACTGGGCTGTAGGAGTTGCCAGGTACTCGCTTATGTGGGCGGTCTTGATGGCCCCGAATGCCACAGATGCGAAAATGCGGTATGACCAGGGGTCACCATCGGTAAAGACCACCACCGGTACGTCCTTTTCCTCGCTAAGGCGCTTGATGAACCTTCTGGTTGAGCGGGCAGGCTGGCCCTTGAGATGGACTAGCGCGGCTCTGCTGTCCTCGTCAAAGCCGTTCTCGACCAGTCTGTCGAACATTCCGCCAGTCTCGATGGCGATTATGAAATCCACATCGCAATCCCCGAATTTGACCTTGTCCAGCTCCACATTATAGGGGATGGAGTAGCCAGAGTCTCCAACATCGTCCCTGCAGTTGATCTTTTTTTCCACGCCCTTGCGGTTCTTCTCATTAACAGTAATGTTCCCGATTACTCTGGCACCATCTTCCTCAGGCCTGAGCTTGAAGTCCTCACGCATGTGAGCAGTCACCACTTCAAGGTCTTCAGCAAGCTTGTTCGACTCGTCCTGGGCCCCGAACTTTGCCTTGTCCCATCCTTCGGAAATATAGTACATCTCCCTCAAGGTCGAGGATTTGTTGGCCTTTATCATGGCCTCTATGAACTCTATCATGTATAATGTCCGCAGAAGCATGTAGGCTCCATCCAGCTTCTTTGCAGAGCGCAGTGTCTTGGATTTGCCAAGTTTCCACACCATCTGCCTTTGGTTGAAGGTGATGTTGGTCTTTGTCCTGGACGGCACTCCCATGGTTGGGATGTGTCCCTTGTCGAGGTGAGTGTATATCTCATCTGCCACCTTAAGAAGTGACTTTACTGCTTCCTTATGTCTCTGCTCGTTCTTCACATCAATCCCTCCAGTTTGCTCTGAACATGTTTCTTAGGCGGCTTGTCCCTGGTGCTTTTAATTTGCTTTTTGGGTGGGGGCGGGCTCTTATCTGGACTAGCCTTTCTTTTATCAATTCTAGGAGTATCTTTATCTGGCCGGACCTTTTTCTCTTCCTTTGGGATTGTGTCCCTTTCTGGTCTGGCCTTTTTATCTCCCATTGGAAGTGTGTCCCTTTCTGGTTTAGCCTTTTTCTCTCCCTTTGGAGCTGTGTCCTTATCTGGCTTTGCCTTTTTCTCTTCCTTTGGGAGTGTGTTCTTGTCTGGCTTGACCCTTTTCTCTTCCATTGGGATCACGTCCATGTCTGGTCTGGCCTTTTCCTTTTCAATTGGGTGTGTGTCCTCATCTTTTTCTTCGGGCTCGACCGGTATGTCATCCAGCTCTGTACTGGCTACTGCAGATGCAACTTCAGGGTCAATCTCTGCCAGTTCCGGCTCCTCGCCATCAATGTCCCAGTCGCCTGGCAGTGCCTCGGCACCGATGACGTTGGCAGCTGTTATGCCAGACACATAGAGCTCGCATTCATCAAAATCCCGTTTGTCAAGGCCTTTAAGATCGAAGGTGATGTCCAGCTTTTCTGTTGTCTTTATGCGACCTAGGTCCCACCTTATCTTGCCGCTAGATCTCATCCTGGTCGGAGCTAGGCTGAAGCTTTTATCGTCAATGCAGTTTGCTGGCACCTCTGCATAGAGGCTCAGCTTCTTTCCGGTGGGTGTGTAGTTATACAAGGTCAGAGTTATCTTGTGCCGCTTCTTTTGATACTCCACAGTATCGTCGATCCAGATGACGTTCATGATCTGGGTAATGACCGGGCCCAAAGCAGGTACTGGCTTGCCCACGAGCTCAGATGATTTTTCTGCGATCATCGGCAATATCTGCTGCACGATGTCGAACTTTTCCCTGGCCTTCTTCTTTCTCACCTTCTTGTTCAGGTGGGTCTGAAGTCTTCTGGCACAGGCTCGAAGTCCCTTCTGGACCTCCTCGATTATCTCGGCAATGTTAGCAACGGCTTCCTTTGATTCGGAAGTGAATGGTACCTTGGTGGATGCAATGTGGACCATTATCACAGCCGGGCCATGTGGTATCCCTCTGCCACCTTTCTGGTCAAGGCCGTATCTGCGCCAGTCCATGCCTTCAACAGCCTGGGTAATGGCACATCCCCCCTGTTGGTACAGAAGCGGTACACGGTTGGCAAAACGCAGGACCTGGACCTGATGCTCTCTTGGAAGCTGGCCACCATAGACTATTCCTACCTCTACCTGGAATGGATTGCCCTTGTAGACCCGTGGCTCCCTTGTAATTGGTGGGCTGTAGAAATCCGGCTTTGCTCCGTCCAGCACGTTGCGCAAGCCCTTGCGTATCAGTATATCGCCTATTGGTGAGAGGCATTCCTTGCTTGGAGCCTGGATACGGACCTTGCTGATGGCGTCCAGTATTGCTCTTCCCCTGTCGAGGTCTATGTCCTTTACCCTTATGGTCCTGTCAAGCTTAGCCTTGGCCAGTATCTCGTCAGCAACCCTGTAGCTTACAGATTCGAACTCGGTCTGGAGGAATGTGCGAACCTTGAGCTTGTCAGTGGATTTTAGCATGCGCATGAATATTCCAAGCTCGATGCCAGTAGGGTGGGGTTTTATCTCTTCAGTTGGGTCAGGAAGTTTCTCGCTGACCCTCTCGAACACATGCTTCAAGCCATCTGGCTCGATAAAAGTGATAGATGCATGGGGATTGACAATGGCAGTGCCTCTTAGGTATTCCAGAGGAGACTGCTTTGAGCGAACATAGCGGCCTTCCATGAACATCTCTATCCGAACACCGTGCTCTTTGCCATCCCACACGAAAAAGTCCTCTTTAAGCACCTCAGACCTGTTCTTTTTGGTGTCTATCATCAGCTGCATGGTAACAGCGGTGTCCATTCTCGCTGTCTTTGACTTAATGGTGGATGCTCTGCCAGTCGTAAGCTGGCCATACATCACTGCTGCAGATATGCCAATTCCCTGCTGACCTCTGGATTGGCGTATGGCATGGAACCTTGAGCCGTAGAGGAGTCTCCCGAAGACGTGAGGCACCTGTTTCTTTATGATGCCAGGGCCGTTGTCCTCGATGACCACTTTGAACTCATTGCGTTTTCCTTTCCTAATTTCCACATGGATATCAGGAAGAATACCGGCTTCCTCGCAGGCATCCAGGGCGTTGTCCACCCCCTCTTTGACTGCGGTCAAAAGTGCTTTGGTAGGAGAGTCGAAACCTAAAATGTGCTTGTTGCGTTCAAAGAACTCCGCTACGGATATCTCCTTGTGTTTCTTTGCCAGCTCTTCTGCTATGCCTAGGGAGGTCATTTATGTTTCCTCCGGTGATTAGGGTTAAGCCCTTGTCAAAGAAGTAACTCCCTATCGGAAGTTTAACAATGGCTTGGGCATCCCATCCCAGTAGATGTTCTGGAAAAGGCAATGACTGGATAAAAGCTTGTTGGTTCTGCTTACATTCCATCTGCTAAAATAATTGGTCACATTCAATTATTAAGCAATTTAGAATACACCTTCAGCAGCTTGCCTTCTTGGGCTTTCCAGTTCAGCTCGCACTCGAAGGCCTTCTTCGCGCGATGGCCAAGCTCCCTTCGCAACTCATCATCGGCATACAGCTCCTGAATGGCCATTGCAATGGCTTTTGGCTCGAGGTCCACAAGCACCCCTAGCTTCTTCTTTCTGATGAGCCGCTCTGTTTCTGGGAACCCGGAGTTGGCCAGTATGGGAATGCCTGCAGCCATGCCTTCAAGCATCTTGACAGGGGTGGTGATGTTGGAGTATTGCAGGCGCTGGACGCAGTAGCTTATGTGTGAAATTGATAGGTATACAGGTATCTGATGGTTCTGGACCGGCCCAGTAAACGTAACGTTGGAGTTAATCCCCCGCTTCCTGGCCTCCTCTCTGTAAGTGCCAAGCTTCTCACCGCCTCCCACCACAAGGAATCGCACATCAGGGGCAGGCTCCAGCAGAATTTTGGCGGTGTCCAGTAGCTCTGGAATACCCTTGTTGTCGCCAAGCATCCCGTGGTAGGTCACCACCATCTTCCCCTTCAGGTCCAGCTCCCTGATCAGCCTCTCTGCCATTTTTGGATTCTCTGCAATGCCGGTTTCAATGAAATCGTGAGGAGCCAGGTTCATCAGTATAGTGGTGGGCTTGTACCTCTTGTAGGTCTGTTTAAGGATAGGGTTGACCGTGATGATCCTGTCTGCCCTATTCAGAAGATATGGCCTGAAAATACGCCCAGCCAGAACAAGCAGGGGATAGCTATGCACCATTTGTACGTAGTCGTCATGGGCATCAAAAACAAGAGGTACCCTTAGCTTTCTCTTTGCCATCACACCTTCGGCCATTGTGTCCAGGTCGTGGCAGTGTATGATGGATGGCTTGATCGACATGATGGCATCCCTCATTTTGTGAATGTGGCGCCAGTAGAGCCTGATGCTCGTGATCCTAGAGGGTTTTCCCCCTGTTTTCTGGCCTTTCAACCTTTGGTACTTCACTCTGTGGATGCGCACTCCCTTGTACATCTCCTTGCGAGGCCGCTTATCATCGGCACCGACCCAGTTGAACAGATGAACCTCGTATCCAGCATCCAGAAGGCTTCGTGCTTCTTTGTAGACCCTTGCATCCAGGTAGGGCTCCAAAAAATCGGTGCGCAGAACAAATGCGACCCTGATGGGTTTCCCCTTCCTGATGCCAGATAACGCTTCCTTAGCTCCGTCCCTGCCAATAACCTTCATGTTTCGCTCCACAGCATCATGCATTGTGGCCTAGAATATTTCAAGTTTTGCAGATAACCCTTCAAATCAATGATTTATGGAGTTTATTACAAAATTCCGCTTCGAAACCTATTTATATTGCATGGCAACTAATAATATCTCCTGGGCTCGGTTATTTACGTGTCCATTCCCACACGCAACGACATAACTTGGAGGTGCAACAACGATGGCAGAAGACAACACGGTATTCATAGGCAAGAAACCAACAATGAACTACGTACTGGCAGTAGTGACACAATTCAATAGAGGCTCAAACGATGTGGTGATCAAAGCAAGGGGTAAGTCAATATCCAGGGCTGTTGATGTGGAACAGGTGGTAAAGAACCGATTTGTTTTGGATTCAAAGACCACCCAGATCGTTACAAGCACCGAGAGACTCAAGCGTGAGGACGGTAGCGACACCAATGTCTCATCGATCGAGATATCCATGAAACGTGAGATAAAAGAGCAAAAGCAAGAGCAAAAGAACTAATCCCATTCCCATTATTATTTGTGCTCCAAGGTCTTAATTAATGCATCTAGAGCATCTTGCATAGGGCGCAGATCGGAGAATAGATATGCCATCAATAAACTACTATCTTCAGCTGGGAGTATCCAGGCTCGCCACCCAAGAAGAAATATCAGTGGCATACAGGACGCTTGTCAAGAAATACCACCCTGACCTGAACCCCAAGCAAACACATGGTGCCACAGAGGTTTTCAAGGACATCTCAGAAGCTTACGAGGTGCTTAGCGACCCCAAGCTTAGAATCAGGTACGATGAGCAGGAAAGGACTGCACCCAGACCTCTTGTTCTGGAAAAGCCAAAACTGACCAAAGAGCCAACAGCAGCCTCCCGATCTGCTGATGCTGGTTCAGGATCCAATTCAGAACCTGGGAATGTTACTCCAGCGCTAAAGAATTGGGTGAAGTGTCCCTGTGGCCAGAGGATCGCGGTTCCTTCATCAAGGCTTGCTGTTCGCCAGTGTAGCAGATGCCGTAGAAAGGTGCGCATCCGGTTTGAAAAAAGAATGGTGGATGGTAACCTCGTCATGATACCTGCCAAGTGCTCTTATGTTAGGTGAGTAATTTAAGTATCCTGAGAAGCCGTTCGTACCAGAGCTGGTATTCTCAGTCTAGCTCAATGAGTTGAGTTACATGCCCTCTTGCATGTATTCCACAACGATGTTGATGATCTGTTTGACTGTGTTGGAGCAGTTCTTGAAGGTGATCAGATCCAGCACCTCAATGCCCTGTTTCCTGATTAGGTCGCTTAGAAGGGCGTGCATGAAGGATTGGGTGGTTGAATCAACGCCTTTGAAGTCCAGTGTTATCTCTTTCTGTTCTTTGATCTGGGGGAGCAGTTCCTCAATTCGTATCTTTTTGGCTAGCTC
>JAUVCJ010000294.1 GCA_030595765.1 Thermoplasmatota archaeon
GTAGGAGCTGGCCATCATGGTATGTGTCTGTCGCGGACACATCCAGACAAGGTCAGGGAGCAGCTGGGCCTGGAAGGATTGGAAGTAAGGTGGCTAAGCACCAACATGACAAACGAGGCCATTAGCCCGGTGCATCTGGAAAGGATAATCTACGCAATAGGCGACCACCTGGAGAAGCAGGATAAAGGCGTTGTGCTCCTGGATGGTCTGGAGTATCTTGTTGTTCATAACAACTTTTCAAAGGTCCTAAAATTCGTGCACAGCCTTCAAGACCAGGTTGCTATCAAGAACGGAACCTTACTGGTGCCCGTCAATGAAACTGCCATAGGCGAGGAACACTTGGCGCTTTTGAAGCGGGATATGCTCTCCATCTGAGGGCAAACTATTTTCCATACTCTAACGATACCCAATCGGAGGCAATTGCCAATGGATTACGTACCTGTCAAGACTTATGTAAAAGACCTGGATGACAAACTACAAGGTGGGATACCCAAAGGACACCTGGTACTGGTGGCAGGAGGCCCGGGAACACTCAAGTCCTGCATGAGTTACTCAATCCTGTACAATAACGCTCTTCACGAGGGCAAGAACTGCATCTATCTATCTCTGGAGCAGACCGAGCCGAGCCTGCGCTTCCAGATGGACCGCATGGGATTCACATCCGATACCATGGCTCACCTTGACATATTGGACATGGCCTATATCCGCAAGGAGATCGGTGACGACAGGTCTAGGCAATGGATAGACATTCTCAAGTTCGCTGTTGAGGAATTGGCAAAGCGGCATGAATCGGAGTTGCTGGTTGTAGATTCTCTTGGCGCAATGGAGGTAGTGCTTCAATTCCAGAACCCTCGCAAGGATCTTTTTGAGATGTTCGAGTGGGTCAGAGACCTGGGTCTCACATCATTTATGATAACTGAAGCTAGCCCAAATAATGAGGGATATGGCAGGTACGACGCAGATTTTCTCAGCGACGGCATAATATCTCTAACGATGCACGAGCTAGCCGAAGTGGATGTCCAGCGCCGCCTCCGAGTAGTCAAGCTCAGAGGCATACATCACGCCACCAATTATTTTCTGCTGGAGTTCGAGAACGGAGCATTCAGGGTCAGGCCTGTGCTGGTGGAGTAAAAAAGGCACTTTGATTCGTGCGATGAGACTAGCCTATGGTAGACTCATTATTTACTATAATGGACATTATACTAACCACGATTATAGTACGACCTAGCGATTTGAAGCGCATCACCAAGTCAAAAAATGGGTGCTCGTCTATGGCCGAAATATTTGGAGAAACCTTAAAGCACTCCTTTGGTTTTCCATTACTGGTATAATGGGCCTGTGAGGTAGCTATCTTGGCAGGGGGAACCTGCCCGGACTACATTGGATATCCTGTTGGCCTTCGAAGCCAACAACCAGGGTTCGAATCCCTGCGGGCCCGTCACTCTTTTTGCAGTTGGTTCCCGTGACGAGCCCTAAGTCGGGAAAATAGGAATTTTCCCTCCTGCAGGCCCGTTCTATGCGATTTTGCTATTGGTTCATCGCAGCGAGCCCTGAGTCGGGAAATTTCTATGCTATGGGTTATTAAATTTCCCTCCTGCAGGCCCGTTCTATGCAATTTTGCAGTTGGTTTCCGTGACGAGCCCTGAGTCGGGAAAATATGATTTTCCCTCATGCAATCTGAATATTATTCCATTCAACCAATTGCTTGAACATCAACCAAGAGGTCAACCCCAACTCAGAAAAGCCTTTATGTAGCATCATCCTCCTAATACCCACTCCTGGAGGATGCTCCCAATGCTGATACTTGTGGCCGAGGCCGATGATGATATGCGATTTCTGCTGGAGCGTATGCTTTCAGAGAAAGGGCATGAGGTCATTGCGGTTGCTGATGGGAAGGCGGCGCTTGAGGCGTATAGGGCTGAAGATGGCGTTGGAGT
>JAUVCJ010000079.1 GCA_030595765.1 Thermoplasmatota archaeon
ATGAGCTCAGATATATCGATCTCCTCAGCCTTCCCATTGCGCTTGATAATAGCCTTTTTCGGAGCTGTATTAAGCAGATCTGTCAGTGCCTTTCTAGTGCGCTCCATGCTGATGTTCTCTAGCAGCTCCCCGAAAGCCATCAGGAGGACAACAGCGGCGGCCTCCCAGTACGTTCCAATCAGGACCGCTCCGATGGCAGCGATTAAAACCAATTGATCGATGGTTATTGTCCTGCCCTTTAACGAATAGAACGCTTCCCTGGCTATGGAGCCTCCACCGAACACCAAAGAGGTCAGGAACAGGGCGGTGGAAAGGGTAAGGTCAAAAACAAACCATCCCTGCGCATACATGAAGATGGCCTGATCCAAGCCAAGCCATTGAATGATCAACCCAGATAGAAAAAAAAGAGATGAGATTGCCATGATAAATATGGCCTTTTTCTGCTTCTTTTTGCCAACCTCCTCACCCATACTCGAGTCCAGGATGCTGTAGCCCATACCCCGGATGGTCTTCTCGATCCTCTTTTTGGATATCTCACTGGTTACAAAATTGACTGTTACGGATTTGGTACCCAACTGGACGTATGAGTCGATTACTCCGAATCTTCCTTCCAGGCTCCTTTCCAGCTCCAGTCCACAGTTCTTGCAGTGGATGCGTTCAAGCGAGAATCGAACCTGCTCCCCTGTCATCTCGTAGCCAAGGTTGGATATTACCTTCTCCAGTTTTAGCAGATCGATCTTCTGGGGGTCAAAGACTATCCGAGCTTTACCGGTAGAAAAGCTCAAAGACACGTTCTTGATGCCTTCGAGGTGGGTCAGGGTTCTCTGGAGCTTGTTAACGCAGTCTATGCAATCCATTCCGGAGATATTGATGAGGACTTCCCTGTGCCTTGAGTTGTTTGACGGAATTGTCTCACCATTGAGATATATTTGGCCAAAGTGATATAAAGCGAATGCTAACAAATCCATGAAATCTTAATAATATCAGCAGGTCATCATCACTCACAAGTATGCCTAAGGCATGCAGGCGTACCTATCACATAAATAGCATTTTTGCCATTGCCAACACGGATGTTACCAGTGCGAAGAAGGAAGTAAAAGAAATGGAGAAATATGCCGATAGCCGCGCCGGTCTGCGACTAGCCAGTGCTGAGAAGATGTTCAGAGCATGGACAACCATCGTTCTCGGGACTGGGGGCTTGCTCTTTTTCATTACCTCTTTATTTGTTTTTAAGCCCGGTGAGTTGCAAATGATCTTTGCCTGGCTCTTTGGCCTGGAACTGATCTCTGTGTTCTTCGTTGCAGTGTTCTGGCAGCGCGGAAGTCTGCTTGAGGCAGGTGTCCCTATGGTGGAGCTGGCTGGAGCCGGCCCCATGGGTTTTGTGATGCTTCTAGACCTTTATGGCGTTACAGGGCAGTGGCTCTTTGGATTGTTCCTGCTGCTGATGCCGCTGTTCAAGGTGGTGATACTGGTGATAGGGATGGAGAGCAGGTTCGGGCCTCCAAACCCGGCACATGTGCTGTGCAGGGCGCCTCTGATAACATCAAGGGATATTCCTGAGTTATGGCTGGTGAATGTTAGAGGAAAAAGAGCTGTCGTTATTGCTCTTGTGGTTTTGTTCGGCTGCTTGGCTATGCCGGTACTGTGGTTCCAAAGGCTTGGGATCCTGTCATTTTCTGGCCAGGGATTTACCACACTCATGGGTTTGATCTGCTGGTCTGCATGGATGCTTGGTGTTGTTGGCATCAATGCATATTGTCTATTTGCCAGGCCAAGGTTCCTAGGCGCCACCTCGTCAGGGCTCATAATGCCACGGGGCATGGGACAGCGTGAGGCACACCTGATCACTTGGGATGAATTTATTCAAACAGATAAGAAGAAAACCCTCTTCTTTGAGCCACTCTTCTTTAAGCGCAAGAATGCTGACGGCAATGATACTGGGGTCGTGCTGGGAGTCAGAAAAGAACTGGCAGCATTGGTCATGGACATTGCTGAGGCCGGTTCAGCTGGAGACGACATCGTTGCTTCTGATTGGGGAGTAGAAGAGCTGGAGAGGAATAAATTATCCATTCCAGTAAGGCTTTTCCCGCTTATGGACTGGCAGATGAGCAGTAACCGTGAGAACACGGCCAAGTTCGCATTTATGCTGGCTCCGGTGCTTGTGCTGATGTTGCTTTTCAATATGCTGGTTCCAGGCATCTCCGGGATCCTTGCAACTGCCTCCCTGGCAGGATTATATTTCCTAGCGATCCTGATCATTACTCAGGAAACAAGAGTCCACGAGCTATTCCTGCCTGACACGCGCCAAAATGAGAGGGCGCTGCTTTCCCTTCTGAGAGGGGTCATAAAGGCCAATGAACTGGACCTGGAAGAGACGAGTGTTGGAGAGCATCATGTCATCAGGATCCTTGGAGGCTTTGGATTGGTCAAGCACGCACGCTTTGCTCTAACTCACGCAGGCCCATACATGCGCTTGACCATGACCAGAGGCAAGAAAGGCAACAAATATCTGAACTCGACCCTCAGGGAACAGCTTCTAAAAGGGCTTGAAAGGAATGGTATGCTGCCATCTGAGGTGTGCCTTCTGGGCTAAGAAATATGATTCTGGATGAAGTGTGCCTTCTGGGCTAGGCTATAGGATGGATACGGAAATCATCGTCATCAACAGCGCTTAGGGAATTAATAAGCTCGATATGCCCCTCCTCCTGCAAAACGAGCCATTCCAGCTTCTCAAAGTATTCTTTTGGGTTTTGACCCTGCCATTTCTCTTTGATCAGCTCGGGATCGGTCAATTCCAGTATCTTGCAGTAAAGGTCAAGTGCCATACGCTCTAGCCTCATCAAATCCGAGAGTGTTATCTTATCCGAGTCGCTTCCGAAACCAGCTGGTGCCTTTCTAAGCGATGCAGACTCCCTTATCACATCAACACCAAGGAGATTGTTAGAGAGATGTTCGAGTGTCTCCTTATGGACCCTTGAATCGCGGCAGATATCGAATAATACCTCTCTTTGCTCCTCCAATTCCATAAAGGCAGCCCATTGCCCTGCGCCCTCCAGCGTTGTCTCTACCCAATACGCCCTTCCTAGAAGCTCCGAAAGCTCGCCAATGTCCACTATCTTCCTGGCCATTGCCCCTTATTTGCGTTTCATGCATATAAATGCAACCTATACCCGCTCTCTCGCTAACTCACCCATCATCTCACCAACCATCCACTCGCCCACTCACTCACTCACTCACTCACTCACCAGCCCATCCACTCGCCCACCTACTCACCTACCTAGCCTCCTGCCCACTCGCCTACCCAGTTCCCAACTCTTAACTGTTATATGTACATAATTCTACAGCCATTTCTTACCCACCCACCCGCCCACAGTCATGCCAAAACAATTAACTTGCCAGAAGTCAATATCACATTCATGCCTAAAGTCAAGGAAACGCTTGAGCTTCAAAAATTCGTCAATGTCGCCTTTCCAGCACTGGCTGTCCTGGTCACTGTTAAGGATGCAAAAAGAAATACAAACGGCACCGGCAACGAGACCAACATAATAACCATTGCCTGGCACACTCAAATATCTCGCAATCCTCCGCTCATCGGCATATCAGTGGCACCGCAAAGGTACAGCCATGACCTAATTGTAGATGCAGGGGAATTTGTTGTGAACTTCATGCCCCTGAAACTGTCTGAACAGGTGCACTATTGTGGTAGCCACAGCGGAAGGGATGTAGCAAAGTTCTCCGAATGCGGGCTGACCCCTCTCGAACCACAGGTGCTTTCAACCCATGGCATCGAAGAGGGATTGGCTCACTTTGAATGCAGGATATTCGACACCAAAACCCTTGGGGACCATACCTGGTTCGTTGGAGAGGTTGTATCGGTCAGGGCTGTGCCTGGGTTTCTTCAAGATGGGATACTGGCCAAAGATAAGCCGCCTCTGTTCTACATCGGGAAGAACACCTACTCTACCCTATCGATGGAGCAGAAGTTGCACCTTTCCTGATAAACAGGGTGTACACTCCGCCTGCTATGCCCATGAAGAAGAGCACCAGGAACGGTGTCGTTATGGTTCTAGTCAGGTCTGCAAGAACTCCACATGCATAGACAAATATCGCATTGCCCATTAGCTGAACTGCAAACACAAGGCCAAATGCAGTACCATGCCTGGATGTGCCCACACTCTCGGTCACAAAGGAGAACATGGCTGGATATACCAAGAACACGCTGAACCCAAGGCCTGCAAACACTGGGATGGCAAAAAGCCAGTTAGGGGCAATGGCCAGCAGACCGCCACCGATACCATTGAAGATAAGTGATACACCCAGTAGATTCCACCTTCCAACACGCTTTACCAGCCTGCTATAAAGGACCGCTGCCACCACACCGGTCACTATCCAGACACCAACAATAAATCCTGCTACAGCTGGAGCAACACCAAGAGCGTCAGTAAGAAGCAGAGGACCATAGCTTGAGATTATGCCAAAAGTAGCGCCTGCAACAGTAAGCAGAGGTATGAACCTGGCCATGTCCTTAAGCATCTGGCTATAGGTGACATGGCTTGCTGGGCCAACAACAGAGCCGGCTCTTCGAGGCATTCTTTTGAGAACAAGTGCGCCGCCAGCTCCAGCGAACAGCGCCATTAGACCCCAGAAAAGGAAAGGTATCTGCCAGCCAAAAGTGACTGCCAAAAGACCGGAAGTGGACATGACCAGAAATACTCCAAGGTCGCCAAAGGCACTCTGGGTGCCCATTGCTTTGTCCAGCTCGTGACCCTTGAAGTTTCTTGCAATGCTTGAGATGCCGACGGGATGATAAAAACTTGCGAATATACGCAGAAGAGCTACAGCCATAATGAGCTGGAGAAAGTTGGATGTGAAGGCAACCAGTATGGTGCTGACCCCAACGAATGTGATCCCAAAAGTGAGCATGCGGACAGGGGAATAGGTGTCTGAAAACCTACCAAATAAAATCTGAAACAGGGCGGTAATGCCAAAAGCCAGACCCGATATCGTGCCTACGTCGGTGTATGATAGGCCGAACACCCCACGCAGCACTGGAAATAGGGAAGCCAGCAACAGAGAAGCTGCATCATTGGTAACATGATAGGAGCATATCAGACCAAGGAGCCTTCCCTTGTAGGTCATAGCCCAAACATTCCCGAGGATGACTTAAGGTTTCGCTGAACTTGGGTTCCCAGGTTTAGGGTCTCGCTCTTCAGATTGGCTTCCCTCATCGGATTCGATGAGCTCTTCAGAACCGTTTGGCTCTTCAGAACCGTCGGGCTCTTCTCCTTCCTCTAACGAACCCATATCTTCGGGATCAAAGCCGTCATCCATTGAGCCATCATCCTCAATATGGGGCTCCACCTCGACAATTTCACCCGGATCAGGAGCATTATTGGAGCCAGATCTGCCATGGTCATGGTCTTCCAGATTTTTCTGGCTAAGGACCTGGAACTTCCCCTGTTCCGTGCCAGTGCTCTTTGGCCTGTGCAGGTAACTGAACACGAACAGTCCAATCAGCCCGATACAGATCCCTATCACAAGCCAGAACAACATTGGCATCTCTCCGCCCCTGGTTGCATCTGTAGGGTACGGGTCAGCTAGGTCGCCCACACCATCGCCATCGGTATCCATCATGTCGGGTCTCGAACCATATCCAGCCTCTTGGGCATTGGTAAGGCCATCTCCATCCAGGTCCAATGCGGCATCCGACGGATCCAGAGGGTCAAGGCCATAGAGGTTCTCCCAGTAGTCCAGCATCAGGTCTCCATCATCATCCAGATCTTCAGAGTTGCGCATCCCGTCGTTGTCAAAATCAAGCACATACATGTCTGTTACATCTGGAATTCCATCGCCATCGTCATCGTCGTCCTCTTTATTGGTAACTCCGTCGTTGTCGGTGTCCAGTGGGTACTCGTCCAACCCATCCTCGATGTCATCGGCATCATCATCGTTATCATCATCATTGGTGATCCCGTCGTTATCGGTGTCAAACCTGCGCAGGTCAGTGGCATCAGGAATCCCGTCCCCATCATCATCATTGTCAACTGCGTTGGGCACTCCATCGTTATCGGTATCATCTGGATGCAGGTCGTCATCGTCAGAGATGCCATCACCGTCCCTGTCAGAGTCCTGGTAATCGGGTATTCCATCCCAGTCCTGGTCAATGGTGTCCGGGTCCAGCTCGGTTGTAAATTCCCATATGAAAGCTGTGGTCAGCGAGATTCCTGAGGTATCCAAAGCAGTGGTGTCCATCATGGCTATGTATTGGGTGTCATACTCAAGAGCTTGGACTGGAGTAAATGTGAGGATAAGACCGCTCCATGAAAAGGTGCCAAGAGCCTTTGTTGTGCCGTGACTCAGGCTGAATGCGGTCTGGATGCTGTGAATCTCCATCGGTTTGGAAAACGTCGCAACAATGGTGGAGTTGACCGCTACCTCGGTCCCGTTTGGTTGCTGGTTGCTAATTTCCGGAGGTAGAGTATCGATGATGGTGGAGGTATCAGGGTCGGCAGGCAAGCTTTCGACATTGCCAGCAATATCGGTGGCGATGGAGATGAACTCGAAACTCCCATCCATCTGGCTTAGGAATAGAAAAGGGCTGCTTGTTGATCTGTTGGCCTCCACCCATTCACCTAAGCCGCCTAGCGTTGCTTCCCTGTAGTAGAGGGTGGTATGGTCCAAGCCGCTACCGTACTGGTGGTCACTGGCAGTGAATGGTATCTCAATAAGACGTTCAATGGAGTAGCTGGGCAGTGATTGTAGCTCAGAAACAGGCTCCAGGGTGTCAACATGCACCACAACATCTGCTTGAGTCGGAGCATTCTCGTAGTTGGCTGCATTGTCCCTTCCTCTGGTATAGAAGCCATAGGCGCCATCTGCAAGGGCTGTATAGGGTATTGACCCATCCATTCCATCGGCATAGTAACTCCAGGGGCTCTGGTCGATGCGATGCCACACCTCTACTTTATTGACTCCTGAAAGATTATCGGTTGCTGTGTAATTTACCTGAAAATGAAGATCCATGGTGGTAGATATGGTGGTGCTGGGGTTTGCCGCGGTTATTGGAGCATAGGTATCAACCATGGTTTTTGCATCCGATGTGGGTGGAGCATCTTCGAGGTTGCCTGCATAGTCTCTCGCCCTGGTATAGAACTCATAGTAACCGTCAGTAGGGGCTGTAAACGAGTATGGACTTGAAAGTGGATCACCATAATGCTTCCACGTGCCACCATCGACACTGAACCATAGCTCTACTGTGTGGGTGCCACTACCGACACCATCGTTTGATGTATAGGCTATGTCAAAAGTTCTAGGTTTGTATGTTCCAAGTGAGGAGACCGAGGAGTCCGGAGGCCCAAGGTCGATCACTGTGCCAGTATCAGAGCCACCAGGAACTCCCTCGACCCTGCCAGCTTTGTCAACTGCTCTGGTATAGAAGGTATAGGACCCTTCGGATACTGCAGTAAAGGAGATAGGGCTGGTAGTGAAGCTGCCGTAGTTCAAGGATGGCTGGTTGTTCCTGCTCCACCAAAGCTCGACATGGTCAACCCCGCTACCTGCGCCATCAGCGGCGAGGTATGGGATATCCAGGTCTAATGAGCTTGAGAAAGGGGTAAGCGGGCCAGCCTTGGAAGTTGGTGGGAACTGATCTACGATGCTGACGGTATCGGGGTTGGTCGGTGCATTCTCGTAATTAAAACTGTTGTCCCATGCCCTGGTATAGAACTCGTATACTCCTTCAGGGCCTGCTGTGAACGAGATAGGGCTGGCTGTGTAAGTGCCATACTGGTTCCATTCCCCTCCATTTATCCTGTTCCAAAGCTCCACCTCCTTGATACCGCTGCCACCCACATCGTCCGAGGCTGTATAATAGACATTGAATGTGTTATGTATGGTATTGAGCGGTAGCTGATCCACGCTGGACTCTGGAGGGATGGCTCCTGCTTTTGAGCTGGCTGCCAACATCAGCAGAGCAATGGCTGTTAGGCCAAGAACGATCAATGCTGGCCGCATTGCCAATGCAGGTTGGATATTCCAATTCTTGCACTTGATTGAACTTATGCTCACACCTCAGCGCCATCCACCCAATTTAGGCCTCCAAAGGCATCAGCCCCACAGGGTGTACTCACGGTGAAAAGGATGTTTCGTGATATATAACTGTTCATTTGTGTGTCTTGTATCGCTATTGCATCATTTATTCCCTCGCGTTAAGTTTTTGTTGATGGTAGTGATATGCTATTTTCATGACCGGAGTTGACATCCTCATCACAAATGCCTCCCAGATGCTTACGCTCTCAAAGGGCTCAACCCCTCGAACCGGTGCTTCAATGGAAGAGCTGGGGATCATCGAGGATGGCGCCGTTGCCATTAAGAACGGGATGATAGAACTGGTTGGAACAACTGAAGAAGTAGCATCCCAGGCTGGCAATGCTTCACTGGTGGTGGATGCCGCAGGCAAGACAATAATGCCTGGTTTTGTTGACCCGCATACTCATCTTGTTTTTGCAGGCTTTAGAGAGGACGAGCTGGAATTGAAGATCAAAGGCAAGAGCTACATGGATATCCTGGCAATGGGCGGCGGTATCCAGAGGACTGTCAGAGCAACTCGCGAGGCAAGCCTTGAGGAACTTGTCGAGTCCGCCAGCAAGCGAGCCGACACTATGATGGCATACGGAACGACCACAGCCGAGGCAAAGAGCGGTTATGGATTGGAGACCGAGACAGAACTGAACCAGCTTCATGCCCTTCATGAACTTGAAATATATCACCCACTGGAACTTGTACCGACCTTCCTTGGCGCCCATGTTGTCCCGCCTGAATACAAAGATAGACCCGACGAATATGTAACACTGGTAATTGACGAGATGATACCAGAGATATCAAAAAACAAATTGGCCAGCTATTGTGACGTGTTCTGCGAGCCTGGAGCATTTGACCTGGATCAGGCCAGGGTCATATTGGAAGCAGGGATGGAGCATGGAATGGCTTCAAGGATACACGCAGACGAGATCACTCGATTGGGCGGTGCTGGCCTTGCTGCAGAGCTAGGAGCGGCATCGGCTGACCATCTGGCAGTTCCAACTGACGATGACCTAAAAGCAATGGGCAGAGTAGGTGTAACGGGAATTCCGCTACCAGCAACAACCTATGCTCTTCGCAAGCACGAATATTCCCCTGTTAGAAAGATGATAGACTTTGGTGTCCCAGTGGCGCTCGCTACTGACCTGAACCCGAACTGCATGACCGAATCCATGTCCTTCGTTGTGTCTCTGGCCTGCTTCATGATGGGCATGACACCAG
>JAUVCJ010000077.1 GCA_030595765.1 Thermoplasmatota archaeon
TCGCCAACCCCTTCCACCAACTAAGCACCTACCTGTCCAGCTGTCTACCCAACGCCTACCCACCGGACATCACTGTCAACAGCTTCAGCTCATCTCCATCAGCCAGCCCGGCATCCAGCGGAATGGGCTTACCCTCACGCATAACGATCGTTGCATCCGGCGGTATGGATAGCGAGGACAGGAGGTCGAGTGCAGTAGCGCCGGAATCCAGATCGAGTGATTGGTCGGATGAGGATGGTGGGAAGTAGGTGACGTTGACGCGCATTGGTTGGGAGGAGGAGGATTGGTGGTATAAGGGTTGTGGGTGTGGTGCTATTTAGGCCATGGGCATGATGCATATCTGTGTTGAAGCTGAAATTATTATTTCAACTTCTGCGTTAAAGTCGAAAATACGCTTTCAACTTCTGCAAGTATTATTGATATTAATCCTATGCTCCGTATTTTACTCATCGATATTTGCCTTAATTATATATGAAATCACTCCAAACATAAACATAGCCATTCCAAATAATCGGCTTAACGAAAGAGCTCGAATTAAATTTTGGTAACTAGTAATGGCGTTGATCGAATCTAAAGACGGTCTGTATAAAAATGTTATTAACTCGCTACTAAGTACAAGTAATGCACCAATGATTATAATAATTATATTGGATGATAATAATATCCTTCGATTATTTCTATCATTCAAGGGCTGTGTCTTTTGTAAATGATCCCTTTTATCTAAATAATCAATTATGAACCATAATGTAATTGAAATTCCTATGATAACGATTGCGATAATAACGATAACAAGCATCAAATCTATGGGTAGATCGCCTTGAATTGCCATTATTATTCACCACCCCATGAAATCTGTATCTCCATTGAGGTAAAGCAACTAACCTCCATAAGCCTTTTCCCAGCTGGCAAAGCAGTTGGCTACTCTAACTGAAAAATTGTAGGCTGTGGGTGCTGGTCGGTTGAAACACAGTATGGTGCTAGAACATATTAAATAGGAAATTATAAGACTAGTACCCCAAGATCCTTGCATATCTTTTTGGAGAGTTTGTCTGAGATTTCAGTGTGCCTTGGGATGGCTGATACCTTTTTTAAATCGGGATTGATATATATCGAGTGCCTTCCACCCTCTCTAAGTAATCGGCATCCGTTCTGGTTGAGGTGAGATATTAGAATTCGCCTCTTCATCAGGAAACCACCGAGATCTGTTCAATAATGACCTCTTTGCCTTCGAACTCTTGCTTTACAATCTCCCTGTTTGCCTCAATGACCATTGCGATTGCATCCTTAAGGTTCTCACGAGCTTCCTCCAATGTTTTCCCTTGGGTATTTGCTCCAGGAAGCTCTTCGATGTATCCGATCCACCATTCACCATCTTGCTCGAATACAGCGGTATATTGATTCTCCATGCTATCAACGTCCAGATAATCATTAAGATTTGTAGTTATTAAACATTTCCTTGGCTAGCTATATCGGCTGGTGCCAAACTGGCGCTTCACTCCTCTTCTAGGTCCTGCTCTTCGCTCGGAGGGTGGATAGGCTCTTTCTTTATGATCCTGATAATGAATAGTGCTAATGCAAAAATCCCAAGGATGATGTAGAAGCTCAATCCAGTGAAAAGTAAGAGGCCGTTCATTCAGCCCATGATAATTCTAACAATGGATTGTCCTTTCACAACCTCCTTATAATCCAATTCGCATATCCAGAGACATGGTTAAAACGAGATGTCCATGGCCATCCGATAACCAGGTCATGCTCGAATATCATGATACCGAATGGGGAGTGCCAGTTCATACTGATAATAAGCATTTCGAATTCATAGTTTTGGATTCATTCCAGGCTGGGCTCAGCTGGTCAATAGTTTTGAAAAAAAGGGATGGGTTCAGGAATGCGTTCTCGGGTTTTGACCCTGTTAAGGTTGCGAAGTATTCCAAACAAAATATCGAGGAGATTCTTAAGGATAGATCAATTGTTCGAAATCGCTTGAAGGTGGAATGTACAGTATCTAACGCCAGGGCTTTTCTGCTGGTTCAAAAAGAGTTTGGAAGCTTTGATGAATACATCTGGAAGTTTGTCCAGGGGAAGCCTATTGTAAATTCATGGAAAAGACCAGAGGATGTGCCAGCCACGTCTCCTCAATCAGACGCAATGAGCAAAGACCTCAAAATTAGAGGATTCAAGTTCGTTGGTTCCACTATTTGCTATGCCTATATGCAGGCAGCAGGAATGGTAAATGACCATCTGGTTGATTGCCTTAGATATTCAGAGGTATGACTTTTAATATGGTTCTGGACAAAACATATTTCCTTCAGGCCGGTTAGATCACCCCTTTCTATCGCCCTTATTACATTTGCTTAATCAACTCATCAATCTTGTTCAGAAATGCCTTTGCCTTCTCGAAAACATCTTCGGCTTCTTCTTTTGAGATTTCGATTCCTGTACCGTAATCCGCACTTTCCCGCATGTCCTTTGCCTGTGAGATCGCTCTACCCTGCACTCGTCAATGAAGCCATCTTTGACAAACTCCAGGCCGAATTTTGATATAATGCCTGAATGTGTTTTCGGATAGATATCTTTCAATTCTAAAAGGGCTCTAGCACCGTAGTACATTGAGTAATATGCTCTGCTTACAGTATCTTCATAATACCCTCCAGCAAGAAGATATTGTGCAGATTCCAATTTTTTGTATGACTTATCAAGTAGATCATTATGAGGCAATTGATATTCCTTCCCTGTTGATGTTTTTAATAAAGTTGTTGTTAATCTCTAATAGATGCGAGTATTCGGTTGGTGTAATGACCTTGATCGAGATATAAACTCCTAGATCCAGCAAAGTTTCGAATGCGATGGATTCCATCTTCTGCCACCCATCAACCTTTTTGCCTTTCCAGATGACAGCAATATCTATATCAGATTCTTCAGTCGCTTCACCTCTAGCAACAGACCCAAAAAGTATGATGTCACTTATCAATTCTCCAAACTGGGACATAGCCGAATTTCTAAATGTATCTATGGAATGCTGATATTTCTGTTGAATGGCATTTTTAGGTATGTTCATTGCTACCACTTAACAATTGATTCCTAATTATATATAACTTCTTAAGGCAAACTCGAGCATGCTTGGAGGATTGCTTTGCCAACTTTCATTTCATTGCATCATATTAACGATGCCGGAATGAAGTATATGGGTATTTCCTGGCGTTCCTTTCTCTCAAGTTCATTAAAATTGGCCACAACGGCATAAGGGGGAGAATAGGTAGAAATAAAGGACTGCATGGCACGTGTGATCTTTGGCGTTGTTTTCACTTCGACAGGAATTCCTTTGTAAATGAGGTCCACTTCAGCTTTTGCTGTGGTTCTCCAGTATTTTACTGTTCCATCATATCTTATAAGCTGGGTGAATACGAAATTCTCAAGCAGGAACCCTTTCTCCTTCGAGAACGAAAAGTCATTGGCCAGCACGTTTCTTATTCCACAATCCACAAAGAATGTCTTTGGCCGTTTTCTAAGTTCAGTCACGAGATTTTTGTAATGGGGTCGAACCAGCTTGATAATAAACGAATTGTCCAGAATGTTGATAATCTCATTAACCCTTTTGGCATCCATTCGCAGATGGGTCGAGATGTCCTCGAAATTTATCAATTGAGCCGAGTGGAAAGCCAGGTATTGGAGCAATTTCAGGGCATCATTGCGAAATGGCTGTCCATATATTTTGAGGATGTCCTTTTCAATGTACATGGTAACCAGTTGCCGCAACAGCAACTCCTTTTTTTCTAGGTTTTTTATGAGAACGATCCTGGGAAACCCGCCGAATGTGATGTATTCGCGTAACAGACCATTCAATTCATCAATGTGGACAAGTGTTTTCACATCAAAGCCATCTGTAAAGTCGAACCTGTTCTGGACATAGTATTTGTGGAGCAATTTGTCCTTTGCAGATAGAAATTCTCCAAATGAAAATGGCAGGAGCTCGAAATTGACAAGACGCCCAACCAAAGACCCTCCAATGTTTCTTAGGTCAAGGCTGCTACTACCTGTGATTATGAACTTGATCGTCTCATGATATTTGTCATAGAGTACCTTTAGCCGCTCACCACCATTATCTAAGTATTGAACTTCGTCAAGGAGAAACAAGTATTTTGCGCTATCGAAGATCTTCCCTTCGATGTAATCCTTGAAGTTGTTGTCGAACTTAAACCGCTCCATTTCATCATCGAATGTGGAATAGACCACATGTTCCTTATCATAAAGGCCCATGCCGATCATTTTTTCTCCAATGCGGTTTAGGAGGGTGGTTTTTCCGCTCTGGCGTGGCCCAATGATGGCGATCATTTCCCGCTCGTCAAGCCATTTATCTATGTCCTTCTCGATATCTCTTGGAATATACATAATGTAGTAATGACTATAATAATATAAGTATTTGTCGATTTAACGCTATTAAACTGGAAATCTTTTCCAAAATTCTAGCGATAACTCGCCTTGTTTTTCTAACGTTCGACCTTTGCCACCCTACCGAATCATTTTTATCCCGGCTGTTTAATCGCAGTTCATGGCCCAAAAAACTTGTTCTTCAGGAAAACTTCTGATCCTCATACTGTCCCTTGTGATCTTATTGGCATCTGTTTTCATTGCATCCAGTGGGATGCTTGTAGATGACACTGATGGCGATGCCGGGGACAGCCAGACATCACGACCTCTGGTTCTGTACACAGACTTCGGCACAGAGAGCTACCGCGTGCCCCAGATGATGGGCTACATCTACAGCATCGATGGCCAGGCCAATGTCGTTGAGGCCACCCACAGCGTTGGAGCGTTCGATGTCAAGGAAGGGGCATTTCTCATGTACCTGGGCGCGCTTGACTTCCCGGATGACGCTGTGTTCGTGGGCGTGGTGTCACCAGGCCAGACTGTGATGGAGCACATCGTGGTTGAGATGTTGGGCGGCCAGCTCTTTGTGGCTCCAAACAACGGCCTGCTGACATATGTGTTGGACAACATGAACGTGGCTGCTGTCTACAACGTCACCAGCACGTCGCTTTTCAGTGAGGCCTTGGATGAGATGAGCACCACCAAAATAACCAGCCAGGTGGGCGCAATGCTCGCCGATGGAATGGCTCCGGCGGATGTGGGGGAGAAGATAACGGACCCGGTGAAGCTCCCGATCCAGAGCCCGGAGCTGGACGGCTCCACTCTGAGAGGTGAGATAACACTGGTGGACCACTTCGGCAACTGCATGTCCAACATCCCTGAGTCGCTTATTGACAACCTGGGGCTAGTGCCCGGGGATGCGGTGACCATCACAATCGGAAGCACCCAGATATCTGCGGAGTACGGAACTACCTACGGTGACGTTCCAGTTGGCGATGAGGTTTCATTCGTTCACAATTTTGCCCTTCTGGAGCTTTCAATCAACAGGGGCAACTTCGCAGGCACCCATGGGGCCGACATCGGCACTGCGTTCAGCCTTCAGAAGGCTTGAGCCATCAGTGTTCATAACGCTTGAACCTTTGGCCATTGGATGGCCTGGTCATAGGAACTCTATCTGAACTCTATCTCAGCGCGCTCCTTCCACTTCTTCCTGGCCTCTCCAGGTATGAAACCGATGAACACCAGTATCAGGCTTGTCAACCCGAATGCGAATGCTAGGCCGGAGTCGAGTATGGCTCCTTGAGGTGTAAGAGCAGTAGCGATGATGCTTAGCAGGACCAGACGGCTTAGGGCGACAGCGAGCCCGACAGCAAATCCAACCCGTTTTCCAGCCCGGGTCCCGACCCAGTAGAGGTAAACTATCAGCACAAGCAACCAGAAGCTGGAGCTAAAACCAGGGCTCACAAGCTCCCATACCGGAATGGTTGCAATACCCAAGATTATGCCAACAATGGCAAAGAGGACCTTGAAGAGATTCGAGTATCCATAAACTCCCTTGTAGCGCTTGGCAACCTTTTTTGGAGATTCGGGTTTGATAGTCCTATCCATTATATATGAATCTGGAGTGGTGCCAACTTCGGAGGCCTGAACCTCCATGTGGTCTCTTAGTTCAGCAAGAATTCCGGCTCTGGCATCTGAGGGTATTCCCAATAGGTGCATGTTGACCTTCCCAAGATAGCCATCAAGACTATTCTGGGTCATTGTGAGCCCCCCAATTGATCATTGGTCATTGTGAGCCCTCCAATAATATCATTCAGGTTCATTCAGAGCTCTCCAATGGATCGTTCATGCTCATTCAGAACCCTCCAGTACGTCATTGCTCCTTTCAACAAGTAGCTTCCATTCATCTTTGGCTTTGGAAAGGGTATCAGTTCCATCTGGAGTTAGGCTGTAGTATTTTCGCGGGTTGCCAGAACTTTGGGTCACCCACTCGCTCAATAGGTAGCCTCTTTTCTCCAACCTGTGAAGGGCCGGATACAGAGTACCTTCTTTCAGGGCGAAATAACCGCTTGATAGCTCGCCTAATTCCTTTACTATCTGGAACCCGTATTTCTTGCCTTTACCTATTGTGGCAAGGATCAGAAGCTGGACCGAGCCTCTTTTCATCTCTCTTATCCACTCGTCCCGGATGCTCTTTTTCATGGCACTCAACCCATCAGTTCGAATCTAATTAAACATTGACTGTTTATTCAGGGATCTTAATGGCTCTTTCAGTATTATTAACGGCGCCTTTAGGTATCTTGACTGTATTTTTCATCATCCTTGATATTATTCAGGTATCGTTCTTCTTTTTTTCTTCTTTATTCTTCTTTATGAATGTCACACTGCCAATTCCAACCAGACCGATGGTTGCAAGGAAGAACTGCAATCCCACTGCCTCATTTGGTAGCAATCCGAACCTGAGCGCAAGGTCAAAGATGAGGGCGTTGGTTATCACTGCTGGATCGTGGAATATTCTCTCACCAACTGGATATAGGTAACCACCCTGGATAATGAAGCCTGTGAAATGGCTGTTGTTCTCATCTCCTTCAAATGGCTGGCCTCCATGAACTTGATAATGGATGTCTGATTCGTTCCCATCAATTGTTGCGTTGGATACCCAAGTTAACTCCCCAATTTCCTGCCAGTTATCCTTGAACTTGATGATCTCCTTCTCAACGATCCTTGCATCAGCTACACCATCGCCGTCTGCGTCTGTAGTAGTTCCATCGTTTTCTATTACAGCTCCAGTAACATCCGCTTGGGTTGGGTCGAGGCCAGTATATTCGGCTTTTCCCTTCCCTTTTATGTCGTCCATGAACTCTTCCTCCAACCAGTTTATGGTATGGTCATCAGCTGCGTTTGCAAAGAATCCGTGGTTGATAAGAACTAAGCCATCTCCAGTAGTATAGTCCCATCCTTCTATCAGATGGTCGAACTTGAACTCTGAGCGAACAGACCTGCCAGAGTAATCCTTGGTGTACATGAATTCAGAATCAACGATGGATTTATGATTGCCTGAATCCACAGTGACCTTGTACCAGGGAACTCCAGTAACATCAATTTCGGACATGTTTGCAGAAATATGGAATGTGAACTCCAGTTTTTCAAGAACATCGCCAGGGCTGGTCAGGACCATATCGCCATTGTCCTGTTCTATTCCATAAGGGATGTCGGTCGATGTCAATGAGAAATCCCAGGACTTGACCTCTGGCTCTCCAACTATGCTTGTTTCAACTATCTCCGAGCGGTCCCAGGCCCTTCTAAGATCAATTGCTTTATTGACTGGCTCATGGTCATCAGAGATTGCCCAGAATCCTGGATTTTCCTCGTTTTTAAGGAAATCAAACATGCCATTGCCATCATAGTCAGAATTGTAATCATAGACATTTTGCCCTAACGGAGATGGAAACTCCCCACTATCCTCGTATTCGAGCAAAAATGAAAGTTTCTGGCCAAATATCGTGAGAATGGGAATGGGCCTGCTGGATACGAAGTTCCCATTTGTTTCATAGACCTCTGCAGCTCCTAGGAAACGCACTACTGCAGAAACTATCACGATGCCGTTTGGGTTGTCTTCATTCCCGTATATCACTCCGAACCATGCATAGGCTCCGTTCTTTGTCATGTTTATTGCCACGTAATCTCCACCGTCCCAATCCGATATTGGCTTTGTTCCGGTCTCCAGAATCACATAGTTGCTTATGTCCAGGTCTCCATCATCGGCCAATACTGGCATTGATGAGAAGATAGAAGCTATCATCATGAACACTGCCACAAGCACCACCATTTTTGCATTCCTTGTTTTCATTCCAAGCACCACCTTGCGGCCAACAAGCCTATGGTGGAGGAGTACCTCCGCACCCATAGTACATCGACCCTCAAAGTACATCGCGACACTATGCACTGCGACTCTATTAATACTTTTCGCCGCCTCAAACAACCTTTTATCCTATCTTACCATACTCCCCAACTGGAGGCTCAATATGTCCTGGATACAAGAAATCGATGAGAATGACGCCGAAGGTAAGCTCAAGGGCATCTATGATGACATCATCAAGACCAGGGGCAAAGTGTCCAACATCATGCGGGTGCAGAGCCTGGCAACCGGTGCAATGCAGGGGCATATGGATCTGTACCTCCAGGTGATGTTCAAGAGGCCCGGCCTATCTAGAGCAGAAAGGGAGATGGTCGCTACCTATGTATCTCGTCTCAATGGATGTAGTTATTGTATGGATCACCATGGAGTGGCGCTTCTTAATTATTGGAAGGACCAGGCCAGATTGGACATCCTGAAAACCGGCAACGTGGAGGAGTTGGACCTGAGTACCCGGGAGATGGCGCTTCTGGATTATGCAGACACTCTGACCCGGAGCCCTGGCGCAATGATGGAGATGTATGTAGAGGCACTCAGAGCCGCAGGCCTGAAGGAGGCCGAGATACTGAACCTCAACATGGTTGTATCCTACTTCAATTTCGTAAACAGAATTGCGGTTGGCCTTGGTGTGGAGCATAGCGAAGAAGAAATGTCTGGCTACAAGGTCTGAACAATTGGCCGGATATAGAGTGTGAACAATTAGCTGGTTATAAGGTATGGCCCATTAGCTCTGTGGAATGCCAGAACAATTTTATTCAACATCCCGCCTGGTAACATACTCTTTTGTTGGATACCCCGAGGTCACGATTCCGACCAGATGAATATCAGGCCTTTCGCTCCAGATTATCTCCAGTATTTCGTCACGACAGGGCTCAGCGCATACATCCACGCATACTGGGTCGGTTAGGTGCACTTTGATAAGAGGGCCCCGCCGGGTGGTGTGTGTGACTGGTATGACATTTGATTCCTCAATTTCAGGAGTTTGCAACGTTTCAAGCAGGTCTTTAGGCGGTGTGCTTTCCTGGGATACGAAAAGCATCATGTTTTCCGTTACTGCCAGCAGGTCAGCTGCAGGTGGTTCGCCTCCCATGAAGAATGGTCCATAGCTGTCGGTCTGCATGTCGTTGAGTGGGAGCGCCATCAATGTGCTGGGCATGTCTCCATCTCTATGGAGGTTGAGCCACAACCCTGAAGCTTTTGTGCTCCATCCGAAATGGAACGCTAGTTTCTGT
>JAUVCJ010000002.1 GCA_030595765.1 Thermoplasmatota archaeon
CTGTGTGCCAATGGTGAGAAGGTCGGCATAGTGAATGTTAGGCTCTATAGACCATTCTCGGCTGAAGACTTCTATGCTGCGGTTCCAAAGAGCGCAAAGAAAATTGCTGTGCTTGACAGGACCAAGGAGCCTGGAGCAGTCGGTGAACCTCTCTTCGTGGATGTCTGCACTGTGTTCCAGCAGAAAGGCGATACAAGAACGATCGTTGGTGGACGCTACGGCCTATCATCGAAGCAGTTCACAGCCACAATGGCAAAGACCGTATTTGACAACCTAAAACTGGACAATCCAAAGAACCACTTTACAATAGGCATAACAGACGATATAACACACACAAGCCTGGAGCTTTCTGAAAAGATAGATACCGAGCCTGAATCCATTGTCAGGTGCAAGTTCTGGGGCATAGGTGGCGACGGAACAGTTGGCGCCAACAAAGAAGCCATCAAGATAATCGGCGACAACACTGACAAGTTCGCCCAAGGGTATTTCGAGTATGATGCAAAGAAGTCTGGCGGAGTTACAAGGTCGCATCTAAGGTTTGGAGATGTGCCAATCAAGGCCAGATACCTTATAGACACAGCTGACTACATAGCAGTACACAGCACTTCCTATGTTGAGAAGTACGACATACTTGAAGGGCTCAGGGAGAAAGGCATCTTTGTGCTCAATTCGTCATATACTTTGGAAGAAATGGAAGTCAAATTCCCAGGAAAGCTCAAGCGCGAGATAGCCACGAAAGGACTGGAGTTCTACAACATTGATGCTCAAGCAATAGCTTCTGAAGTTGGGCTAGGTCAGAGAATTAACATGGTCATGCAGACCGCATTTTTCAAGCTAGCCAACATCCTTCCTGTTGAAGAGGCGGTCACACTCCTAAAGAAAGCTATTGTCAAGGCTTACGGCAAGAAGGGCGAAGAGATCGTTAATATGAACTACAAGGCCATAGACATCGCTCTGGAAAGAATCCAGAAGATAGAGTACCCAGAGTCTTGGAAAAATGCAGATGACGAAACCATAAGGATCGACTCTGACAGACCTGAGTTCATCAGAAGAGTGGTCGATACAATGGGCAACCTTAAGGGTGACACACTCAAGACATCCGACTTTGGCCCCAGTGGGTTTTTCCCACCTGCAACAAGCCGTTATGAGAAGCGCGGCATTGCGATAGAGGTTCCAGAATGGATCCCTGAGAACTGTATTCAGTGCAATCAATGCGCCATGGTGTGCCCTCACGCTGCCATCAGACCATTCCTGGTAACAAAAGAAGAGGCCGAGAATGCCCCAGAGGGATTCACTGGCCTAAAAGCAATGGGAAAAGGCCTGGACGAGTATCAATTCAAGTTGCAGGTATCTGTATTGGACTGCATGGGTTGCTCTAACTGCGTGGATGTTTGCCCATCGAACAAGGGTTCAGCCCTTGTAATGAAGCCTCTCCCCACCCAAAAGGAGAAGGAAGCCCCCCTATGGGAATACCTGGTAGCTCTACCTGAGCGTGACGGTGGAATGAACAAATATACTGTCAAAGGCTCTCAGTTCAGAAAGCCATTGCTTGAGTTCAGTGGAGCCTGCGCAGGTTGTGGAGAAACACCATACATCAAGGCTGTGACCCAGCTCTTTGGTGACAGAATGTACATTGCCAACGCAACTGGCTGCTCCTCAATATGGGCAGCATATGCACCATCAACAGCGTATTGTACGAACAACGCAGGTCATGGACCTGCATGGGCCAACTCACTTTTCGAGGATAATGCTGAATACGGATTCGGTATGATGCTTGGAACCTCTGCAAGAAGGGAAAGACTTTCAAACCATGTGCGCACAGCTATTGCAAAAGGTCTGGTAGATGGGGATTTCAAGGAACTCCTTGTTGATTGGCTTGCTAAGATGCATGAGGGCGATGAGAGTAAAACAATCTCAATGAAGATACAAAGCTTCCTGGAAGAGGAGCCAACAGACGATACCTTGCTCCGCCTCTACGAGGAGAAGGACATGTTCACCAAACCTTCCCACTGGGTAATTGGTGGGGATGGATGGGCATACGATATCGGCTTTGGCGGCCTTGACCACGTTATCGCAACCGGCCAGGATATCAACATCTTCGTATTGGATACCGAAGTTTACTCCAATACCGGCGGCCAGGCTTCAAAAGCCACACCGATCGGGTCTGTTGCAAAGTTCGCAGCAAGCGGAAAGAAGACAGTGAAAAAAGACCTGGCATTGATGGCAATGTCCTATGGCTATGTGTATGTGGCATCTGTTGCCATAGGCTCCAACAAGAACCACTTCATGAAGGTCCTAAAGGAAGCCGAGTCATACCCAGGCCCCTCTTTGATAATCGGATATGCGCCTTGCATCAACCACGGCATCAAGAAAGGCGGACTTACCAAAACTCAAACTGAGGAGAAGAAAGCTGTGGAAGCCGGTTACTGGCTCCGCTACAGGTTCGACCCAAGGCTCAAGGCCGAAGGAAAGAACCCGTTCCAGCTGGACTCACCTGAGCCTGACTTCTCAAAGACAGAGGAGTTCCTGATGGGCGAGGTAAGATACCATACCCTGACCTTGCAGTTCCCTGAAGAGGCAAAGAAACTACACGCAGAGCTCCAGGTGGACCTCAAGGAAAGGTACCAGAAATACAAGAAGATGGCAGAGTAAGCCTGGATGCCTGCAAACGATGCAGGTATTAGTGAGCAAGCAAACATAAGTACATGGGCAAAACGCGTGCTCATCAGCGCCAACAGATCAAAAACGCAAATCGGTAAAGTGCTTCCTTATCCAAGGGAGCACCGCCTTTTTCCACAATTTCAATTGGAAAATCGAATTATAGTGGCATACCTAGCTTTTTGAACTTGTTCAGTGGTCAGCCACACATAACAAAGAGTGAGAAAATAATTCCCGTTTATTATTTGAAGTGAATTGAGAATGCATCATTTTATCAGCTTAACAAAATCTTCGACAGAGAGCTTTGCATCCCTCAATATCGCTCTAAGCGTTCCTCTGGAGATTTCATTGTGGTTTGGGATTGTCAATGGCCTTTTATTTGTGTGTCTCAAATGGATGTGGCTTCCTTTTTGATCGCGAACGTAGTATCCAATTATTGATAGCGCTTTAACTAACGTTGAAGCAGATACTATTGGCAACTTGGTCATAGGGATACAGCCACTTTCACTTCTTTGACATCAGTTCGAGTAGTGAGCGGTACTCCATCTTCAGCAAGGCACTTTAGGTGCAATTCGATCGCTTCTGCGATATTCGTCTCTGCCTCAAGCTCGGTCTTACCCTGGGAGATACACCCCGGAAGAGATGGAACAGTAGCGATATAAAAACCATCTTCATCCTTCTCAATCAATACCTTAAAGTCCATATGTGTCACCTTATTGAACTACTATATTTTTGATCACGCTATTAAAAACTTTCCATAATCGGCCTGGTTCTTGGGTTGATGGTGTATGAAGGGTTCAAATCACTTATTATCCTTAGATGCCAGGGTCTTATTCATGAGATCCTTCAGGCCAGAATATCCCAGCTTGTAAAGTGCTACAGCCTCCTCCACTGTGATGCCAGAGATAGACATAAACTCCCTTAGAATGTCCTCTCTGCCTGGAACCGCGCCTGCTTTTGGACTGGTGGACGATGTGCCTCTTTCATCTTGAACGCTCTCGATAGTGACGCCGCCAGCGCTGGATTGAGCCTCCACAACGGTTTCCTTACTCTTTTCCTTGGATTGGGGTCTGTGCACCACGTCCTCGATGGTCTTTTTTGTCCTGCCAACGATCTTTCTGGTGGCATCAAGTATGTCTCCGACCAGGTGTTCAGAACCATGAGTTGCCCCTCCAGAATGGCCAGCGTGGCCTGTAGCATCTTTAGCATCTGAACCATCGGCATCATCCCCATCCTTGCCACCTAGCTCACCACCACCCTGTTTGCCAGCCTCTATGCGTGCCTCCTTGAGGCCGTCGTGTATAGACTCGGCAGATACTGGCCCTATACCCTTTATCTGCAACAGCTCAAACCTGGTTGTGGCCAAAAGCGCCCTAAGGGACCATATTCCTCCGGCATTCAGGGTGGAGCAGAGCTTCTTTGCCTTGGTGTCGTCTATGGTTGGGATACTGGCCAGGACCTTAGTGATCTCCTCTCGATTCAAGCGCTCCTGTTCTTCATTTAGTATCTCTACCAAGTTCACACCCGATCAATGGTATCTTATTGGCCATATAAAAAGCCTCAGCTCTCAAGCGAGAATGATTTTTAATGTGATTTGCAATTTTGCAAGAGCATAACTTTGAAAGGCCGTGCTGTTGCCAACTTGTAAGGCCTAAAATATTCTGAGCTTAGACAGGGAAGAATGAACATTTACCCAACTGAGGCAAACACCTTTTTATATGCTCTCGTAGTTTGGGTGATACCAGGGGGAATTTACTCAATGAAAGAGGTCTGGGTGGAAAAATACCGACCAAAGGCACTATCTGACATCGTGGGTCAAGCTGACATAGTCGAGCGATTCAACGCCTATGTTGCCACCCGAAACCTTCCACACCTACTTTTTGCTGGGCCCCCAGGCACAGGAAAGACAACATCAGCCATTGTCCTGGCCAGAGAGCTTTTCGGTGAGAACTGGCAAGGTAATTTTCACGAGCTGAACGCCTCGGACGAGAGAGGTATAAAAGTTGTCAGGACCAAGATAAAGGACTATGCCAGAACTGCTCCGCTTGGCGGGTCCGGGTTCAAGATCATTTTTCTGGATGAGGCCGATGCCCTTACAACCGATGCCCAAGCTGCCTTGAGAAGGACCATGGAAAAGTTCACCAAGACATGCAGGTTCATACTATCGTGCAACTATTCATCCAAGATCATGGAGCCAATCCAGTCCCGTTGCGCAATTTTCCGATTCAGACCCCTCAAGGATGCAGAGGTGCTTTCCTACCTGGATAAGATTGCCAAGGCCGAAGGCAAGAGCCTGACTAAGGAAGGGGCAAAGGCTATTTTTCACATATCCCAAGGTGACCTGCGCAAGGCAACCAACATCCTCCAGGTTGCTGCCTTTCTTTCCGATGAGATCACAGCAGACACCCTCTACAAGGTCAGCTCAACTGCAAGACCCGAAAATGTTACCAGCCTGCTGGAGACTGCCATCAAAGGAAACTTCAATGATGCTCGAAAACTGCTTGACGACATGCTGATAGAATACGGGCTCTCAGGAGAGGACATCATTGCCCAGATACATCGGAGCATTGTGAAGCTGACCATAGATGACGAGATTAAGGTCAAGCTCATAGACCGCATAGGAGAGATTGAGTTCAGGATGGTCGAGGGTTCCAACGAACGCATCCAACTCGAAGCACTCCTGGCATTCTTTGTTCTGGCTGGCAAGGACATTGCCTGAGACAACATTTGTTCCCTTTGCGAAGCTGGAGACAGCAGTCCACCTCTTCAACAATCTATAAATATGGCATTTGCCATGAGCCGAATCCTATGGCACGATTTCCAGAGGCGGAGGCACGCAACCTCATGAAAAAGATCTGCATGAAGTGCAGTGCTAGAAACGCCATCAAAGCTACCAGATGTCGCAAGTGCGGCTATTCAAAGCTTAGAACCAAGGCCAAGGAAAGCCGAGGAAGCTGATATTCAGGTTCCTTAAGGCTGCTCAAGCTGCTCAATCTTCTTTCTTTGCCTTTCCACCGGTACCACCAAGAGGGCAACCCATCCTTATACACATTTGAGTGGTTTTACCCCTCATTGTGATCTCTATTGTGGGAGCCTTGCATTCGGCGCATTCTTCCATTAGGCTTTTAATGACGCCTCTTTGGGGTAGTGGATGAGTATTACGACAGCGCGGAAAGCCACCACAACCTGCAAAGCGCTTGCCTTTTCTTGACCTGCGTATAACCATCTCCTTGCCACAGGTCTCGCACTTGCCAAGTCGATTCTGCTCTCTAAGCGCTTCCTTGATCCTCCCACCAATCTGGGCCTTGTTCTTATCAAGCGCCTTATAGATACCCTCCAGCATCTGCTGGGATTCCTTGACCAGTACCTCTAGCTCCTGCTTTCCATCTGCGATAAGGTCCATATCCTTTTCAAGAGTTGAAGTCATCTCAGGCTCGGTAATTGTCTGGGCAAATTCCTCAAGCGCCTCAGTGACGGCAGTGCCAGATAGGGTTGGCTTTGGTGGAGAGCTTTCCAGATAACCACGATTGTAGAGCTTCTGTATGATCTCATGACGAGTACTCTTTGTTCCAAGACCCAGTTCGTCCATCTTCTGGATGAGCGCGCCCTGGCCCAAGCGTCTTGGAGGCTCGGTCTCCTTCCTGGTAAGGTCGACATCTTTTACGTCTACTTCATCGCTCTGTGCAAGCTCAGGAAGCTCGATATCCTTGGGATTATAGTAATGGAAATACTTACGCCAGCCTGCAACTACAAGCTTTTGACCTGTCCCATTGAACTTCTCACCCTTTACATCCAACTTGACCTTGGTGGTCTGGGTCTGGGCATTTGGGGCAAGGGTTGCTAGGAACCTGCGCACCACTAACTCATAAACAGCCATGTGATTGCGCTCCAGTCTCTCGGTCAGAGGCTCCTCAGAAGGATGAATTGGAGGATGGTCAGTGGTCTCCTTCTTTCCCCTGGTAGGTACTAGCTTGTCTTGGGCCAGAACCTCCTTGGCAAGATCACCCATGTCTGTCTTGGACAGGTTTTGAAGGATCTTTTTAATGTCTAGGGACTTTGGATATACCGTATTATCGGTCCTTGGATAGCTTATCCATCCATTGGTGTACAAATCCTCAGCAATGCGCATTGCTTGAGCCACACTTATGCCAAGCCTGGCTGCATCTTTTAGGAAACTTGTTGTATTGTATGGTACAGGAGGCTTGTCGGTCTTGGTCTTGACCTCCACCGATGTGACGGTTCCCTTGCTGGCCCCATCCACAATCTTATGGGCTTTCTTTGCCTCGGCTTCCTCCCAGAAACGGTCATTTGCATGACTGATCTTGAAGTCCAACTTGTCCTTGGAGGCCATGCCAGTTATGGTCCAGTATGGTTTCGGCACGAACGCCTTGATCTCCTTTTCTCTGTCCACGATCAAAGCCAGAGTAGGGCTCTGTACCCTGCCAACAGACAGGAAATCCTTGCCTACTTTTCCAGATGCAATGGATATGAACCTGGTCAGTGTTGCACCCCAGGCAAGATCCACAAGCTGACGGGAATGCGCAGCCTTTGAAAGGTTATAATCCATCTGTGTCAGGTTCTCAAACGCTCCATTGACCTCAGTATCAGTCAAGGCACTGAACTTCGCCCTCTTGACTGGAAGGTCTGGGTTGATGGCATGTACCACCTCAAGGCTTTCGGTTCCGATAAGCTCCCCCTCTCTGTCAAAATCAGTGGCGATGATAACGTTGTCGCAGATCTGAGCCAAGTCCTTCAATACCTTGACAATGCCTGTGGCAGATTTACTGGTCTTCTTTATCGGGTCCACCCATATTAGCTCTGACGGGCTGACCCTGAACCATTGGGAATACGCTGGAGGATAATCAAGCTCCAGAATGTGACCTCTAAGTCCAAGAACATGAAAATGGTCTCCACCCTTCTGAAAGGTATAAACAGGAACCTTGCCGTATTTTGTGGTCTTGGCCATGTTCTTGGAAATAATGTTTGATATTCGCTTTGCGGCATCATTCTTCTCGCAAATAACCAAGCTATCCATGGAAATGTGCCATACCCTGAAATTATTTAATGGTTGCCTGTTGGAATGCTGTACTCTCCCGCAACTCAGAAACACACTGCTAGCAGGTGTGAGACAAAAAATCAGGTCAACTTTAAGGTTGAATGCTCAATCCCAATAACCAGGATCAGAAAAAACGCATGGATTGTTAATTAACTTGATAGTACATACCCTGTTCTGGATCGACCTGTGAATCGTACAAACAGAAATGAAATCAACAGGAGTAGGTTCATACCTCCCATTTGCCTTGTGAAGGGCTGCCATGTGCTCTTTTAGGCCATATTCACCTGCAAATATGTCCTGTTCGTCAATCTCTTGAAGACACCTGACCTTTTGAGCTTTGGAACAATTATCGCATCGAGTCCCGACTTCTTTCAGAGGTCCATATACATTTGCAAGCGGGTCAAGAAGGAACAGCTGCTGCTCGCTTCCAATATTGAAGTAGATGGCATTGATCTGAGCAGGCATTATATATTCTTCATGCGCCCCTCTGATCTTTTCTTCTCGAACCACGATCCAAAACTGCTTGAGTTGGTTGTTCATCTGGTAGAAGAGCTTATGATATTCAATGCCAAGTATATTCGCCAATCTATTCTTAGTGATAGGTTCTTTGATGCACTCCCTAAAAAGAGTGTGAAGGATTGATTTTCTTATGTTATGCTTAACGATTTTGTTATATAATTCTGGATCAATGAATCTGCCTGTCACTGTGGTCCCTACCGAGCCGCAAGTTTCGTTGTTACAAGATATATCATCTCTTTCTGCCATCTTCTTCGACCTCCTTTTTCAAGTCTATCAATATTGTAGTAACTATATCTACGAAGGTTTGTCAACCATTTAACTTTTTTCCAACCGTTTGATTTTATAGTAAAGCATTAATACGATTGGTTCATATCTTGCCTTGGATTATTATCAGGTGATCTCCAATGATGGAAAAAATCAATGACTTTTTTGCAAGTAAGTTGGGAATAATCTTCGCAGGAGCTTTTATCGGCATTGTGGCTGTACTTTTGCAGGAAGCCGGTAATCCAGGGAACATGGGTTTCTGCGTGGCGTGTTTCGAACGAGATATTGTGGGGGCGTTGGGATTTCACAGGGCAGGCGTAGTGCAGTACATACGCCCCGAGATAATAGGCTTTGTTCTAGGTTCATTGATAACGGCTTTGCTTTTCAAGGAATACAGGGCAAGAAGCGGGTCAGCACCGATGATCCGGTTCATCCTTGGATTTTTCGCAATGATAGGTGCATTGGTTTTTCTTGGATGTCCATGGAGAGCTAACCTAAGGCTTGCTGGTGGTGATCTTACCGCGATAGCAGGCCTTGCAGGACTTGCTGCGGGTGTATTTGTAGGGACCCTATTCGTAAGAAATGGCTTTAACCTCGGAAGAAGCCAGAAGGCCCGTTGGGTATCAGGACTTGTTCTTCCTGGAATGATGGTGGCTCTGTTAGTTCTGTTGATATGGCAACCTAACTGGGATGATCCAACTAAAGCAGTATTCTTTTCAATAAAAGGACCTGGAGCAATGGCCGCCCCCATCGCAATGGGTCTGGGGATCGGTCTAGCTGTTGGATTCATTGCCCAAAGAACAAGATTCTGCACAATCGGAGGCATCAGGGATGCGATCTTGATCAAGGATTATCACCTTTTCCTTGGGATAGTGTCCCTTATTATTGCGGCCCTTGTGATGAATGTCATCTTTGGAAATTTGAACAATATCGGGTTTGATAATCAGCCAGTAGCCCACAATGACCACCTCTGGAATTTCATGGGAATGGTTCTTTCGGGACTTTGCTTCGTCTTGGCTGGAGGTTGTCCTGGAAGGCAGTTGATTCTTTCAGGGGAAGGTGACGGAGATGCAGCGACCTTCGTTGTGGGCATGATGGTCGCGGCTGCATTCGCACACAATTTCTTCACTGCAAGCTCCCCTGCGGGTGTTGGCAACTGGGGTCCAGGCTCTGTTATTTTGGGGATAGTTGTTGTTCTGCTTATTGGATTCTTCATGAGGGAAAAGCTATAGGAGGCAGGAAAATGAATGAAAGATTAGATATAAGAGGTTTGAGTTGTCCCCAGCCAGTATTCTTGACCAAGCAAAAAATGGAGAAGCTTGGAAAAGGAACCTTGGAAGTATTGGTTGATAAGGGTACTGCTCTGACCAACCTCAAAAGACTATGCACCGACAATAATTGGACGCTTGAAGAGACTATGGAAGATAATACGATCTTAGTGAAGATAAGTTTTAGTGAAGAACATGAGTGAATGATGTGAAGTCTATCAGTACTATTGAGCAGGTTGACTATGGAATCGAAGCGTTGGAAAAGATTGCCAGAAAATATTACAATTGAAATGAATACTTGGGGTGGAAAATGAAGGTGTCTGTATTGCCAGAGGAATATAATGTCGTTTTGTTCGATTCCACAAACCACGCCATTAGGGCTGAGAAGGTTGCAAAAAAAGAAGGGCTGAAAGTGAAGCTAATTCCAGTACCCCGACACCTTAGCTCTGATTGTGGTACAGCCTTGAGGTTCTTAATTGAAGATAATCCTGCAATAACGCAGGTATTTGAACAAAAGAAAGTTCCATATTCAAACATACTACCTTTAAAGAAATGATGGAGTTTCTGGTTGAAGCTGTCTGGGTCCGGGGCTTTGATTATAGTGGCAGACCTAACTATGAATATTAGATGTGGCCAGCCACACGAAATCATTTGTCCTAAATAATAAGTGCGCCACTATATAAGTTCAATATGTTTCGTTCTTGACTATATAGTGGCATAATATGTTCATGAGCTGGTAGAGATATTTTTTGTTCAACACACATAGCTGACCCAGATGTGTTATGGGATTCTCCTGACACCGTACTTCCAAAAACCAAATGCCTAAATGGACTTCACCTTGATGTCGAACTCCTCAAGGTCTGTTGCAGCATGGGTGTTCTCAAATATCTCACGCGCTTCCTGCACAAGTGTGTCCGTATCCTCATACCGGGGGCTAAAATGCGTCAGATAAAGCGATCTAGCTCCAGCTTCCAAGGCCACCTGGGCAGCCTGGCTCGGAGTGCTATGGCCATAATCTCTGGCCTTTTCCTCCAGATCTCCGGCAAGGGTGGCCTCATGGATAAGAACATCAGCATCCTCTGCAAGACCAACAAGCTGTGGGCATGGTCGAGTATCCCCGGAGTACACAAGCTTCCTGCCCTGCCTCTGTGGGCCCATAACCATATCAGGTGTGAAGGTCTTGGTGCCGATCTGAACTGACTCTCCTTTCTGGAGCCTTCCGAACGCTGGCCCCTCAGGTATGCCTATCTGTAGCGCACGTTTCTTGTCGAACTTTCCAGGCCTAAGCTTTTCTTGAATGGCATAAGCCAGGGAGGGACAACCATGATTGGTGTCCACCGCCTTGATGGTGTAGTCCCCACAATCCAACTCCTCAGTGGTGTCGAACTCCTGAACATCCAGCCTGAAGGTGGGGTGAAAGTAACCGATCCCCATCATGGCGTTGACGAAGTCGACGGTCCCGGTAGGGCCGCATATCCAAATGGGTTTTTCCCTATCGTTAAGAGACATGCTCTGGATGAGCCCGGAAAGCCCAAGAAAATGGTCGCCGTGAAAATGCGTGATGAGTATTCTGGATATCCGCATGAATGACATGGTGGTGTGCTGGATCTGCCGCTGTGTGCCCTCACCACAGTCTAAAAGGACCACATCCTTGCCCATCTGAACCCCGATGCTGGATACGTTCCGCTCCTTAGAGGGCCATCCCCCGCCAGTGCCTAGAAATGCCAGCCTCATACCTAACCCAAAGGGCACAGGTGCACAAAAACCTTTTTGATGTGCTTTTTGATGAAATGTCAAAAATTAATGTAAGCTGATGAAGGTAAAAGAGCTCAGACCAAAACGTTTATTGCGCTCCAGATGTTGGTTCCCAACGAACTTAAATGTCACAAAAGGTTGGAAGTATCAGAGACCGCCCCCTTCGCATTGGGGTGCTTGCAGTTCAGGGAGCTGTTTCCGAGCACATGACCGCACTGGAGCAGAGCTTCATCAGGCTTGACCGTCAAGGCGTTGCTGTATGGGTAAGGCGCCCAGAAGAACTGGCAGATGTGGATGGCCTGATAATACCAGGAGGAGAGAGCACCACGATATCCAAACTTATCCAGGAGTTTGACCTCTTCGACATGATAGTGGCCAGAGCCAAATCAGGCATGCCGATCATGGGAACCTGCGCCGGCGCCATCGTAATGGCCTGTCAGGGCGGAAAGGAAGTGGAGAAGACAAAGACCAGGCTCCTCGGATTGATGGAAATGACAGTGGATCGCAATGCTTTCGGCAGGCAAAGGGAGTCCTTTGAGACTCAACTCAAGATTGACGGGTTCGATACCCCTTTCCATGCGATATTCATACGGGCACCATCCATTACCAGTGTTCAGGCCGACAGCAAGGTCCTTGCCACCATAGGTGAAAGGATCGTGCTGGCAAAGAAGAAGAATCTCCTGGTCTGCGCCTTCCACCCTGAGCTCAGTGGTGACACCAGACTTCATGAATTGTTTCTGAGGCCATTGCTCTGAACCTCCGTAGTAATCTTATTAGAAGTGAGGGGGTGTCCCCCAGCATTAACAGCCCGCCTCATGTTTTATCAGCGTCCTGACCCATGCCGGGGGTTTTTGTAGCTCACGCGTCGTCTAGGCAGATCACGGTATCACCACCGCAGCAAGCGGAGCCTATGTATGGCGCCGGGGTTGTCCTTAGATCATTCCCAGGTTTCACGCCCGTAGTCACACAGGGACCCTAACGGCGCCTAATTAGCAGCCGGCTTTGCCCCGTCGATCACGTTATCACGACGGTCTTCTTGGCCAGTGCCGGTCATCAATAGGAGAGATTCCTCTATAAATACCTGCTGGAGGAGATAATCGGTGTTTAGTGCTGAGGTTTTATGCTTGAACTAGATTGCCTATCCAACTGACCGAGGTGCGCATTCACATGACCGCAGTGTTTATCTTTGGCCAATGCACTTAATGGGATGGAAGTGCGCCATTGCCAAACATTCACTCGATCAAGATATGGAACGGTAACCCAGTGGTGGTAAGGGACTCAAGGCCAGAGAACATACATGACCAGGATGGCAAGGTATCGTCCCTGCCCATCATCCTTAGGGAATTTCGAAAGAATCACGAGACCGTTATCATTGAGGACCTAAATGGCATAAATGATGACCATCCCCAGTTCGAATTATACCAGTCCCTTGAAAAACCGGAAAAGTACTGGATCGACCAAGGTGCCAGATGGGTCGATGATGTGATGGATGCTGTGATTGCTGGATTTGGCAGGGTGGTGGTGCGAACCACACACATAAGGAACCTAGAAGAGCTTGAAGATGCTGCTGGCCTTACCCCGAACCTGATGCTGGACATAATCAACAAGAAAGGAAAGATTGAGTCCAAGGATGCTAGACTATCAAAGATGTCCATTGAGCGGTTTGTCTCGATGCTAATGGAGCTTGAATTTGCTGGAGCCATAATCACCGATGTGTCGAACATGGACGAACAAAGACCAGCATTGGCTGTTGACAGGACACCTCCGATAGACAGCTTCACCATCCACCTGAGAGGAGAACCCTCGCATTCTGGAGTAGGCAGGCACTTTGACTTGATAAGTGGCTCTGTCATCCCATTCCAGCATGCAAAAGGGATGGATCAGTACGCCGAAGTAATGAAACCGCCATCATCCAGAGATTTATACAAGGAATGATAGCATGGGAGAGTGGTAATATGGTGAGTGTAGAATTGGATAGAATGGATTGGTAGCAAAGAAACGTGTTGGCATGGTGAGTGATATTATAGGGGTGAAAGTATGGAAGAACTAAAGAGGGTAATGGCAACGCTGTTCAAGCGTCATGGTAGCCTGGACATGACCATGGAGGAGGCCAGCATGCAGATGTCCCTAGACCTTCACTGGTTCCCGCCAGACCAGGCCAAACAAATAGTGGAAACCTCAGTGGCAATTGGATTGCTCAAACTGGAGGATGACAGGATCACACCCGTTGCTGGAGTTATGGACATGGATCTCTCAATAGGCTTTAGACCAGATCCCGAACTCTTTGACAGGCTGATAGATATCGAGAACCGTGGCGATTACCATAGAGATAGCAAAACATCTGGAGCGGTAGTTGAAGACACTGTAAAAGGAAACAAGAACGGGCCAAGAAAAGATAATGCTGGCTCTTCACGTAAGCCAAATGCTTCAATTGACAAGGCAGCCGGAAAAGCAGATGCAGTAGCGGCAACAGCGGCAAAGCCTGAGAGCCTGCCAGTGTTCATCAGAATTGTTCAGGCCATTGAAAAGGAGAGCGGCCTTGACAAGCGGAAAGTAATAGCTAGAACCAACAGCCTAAGAGAGGAGCTTGACATCGAGATCGAAACAGCAGCTCTTTTGGTGGCTAGAGAGCTATCAGTTCCCATGGATAGTTACTATTCGCTGGTGCAGACAGAGCTCGTTAGCAGGGCAAATAAGCCGAACTAGGCAAGTTGGGCAGCCGATCGTATTGACAGATCATTCCTTCTGCTTATCCAATTCGGCCTGAAGCAGATCTCCAAGGGTCAGTGCCCTGCCTTTTACAGTTGTGGTCTGGCTTTGAACAGCAACATTTGCCGCTTCCGTCAGCTTGATGTTCAGAGAGCTTTCCAGCTTGGCAATGAGCCTTTCGCTAGGAGTGAAGCTTCCGGTCTCCATCTGGGATATTATGGATTTCTTCTCGTTAAGAGACTTTGCAAGCTCATCTTGAGTTATGCCCAGCTTGTTCCTGGCTTCCCTGATACGCTTGGGATAATCATCAGCCAGCTCCCTGATGTTCCTGTCATAGACATTTTTCTCTCGCATCCTTCTCTGGCGGTTCTCAAGCCGCTTCTCGATATAGGTGGCACTGCCAGCAGAGCTTTCGTCTACATTCCCGCCCAATCCGAACTTAGAACACTCTGAACAGGCGTTAATGGTGGTTCCTTCGATGTTGACCTTTTTCGTGTTTGGAAAATCGCGTCCGCACATCTCGCATTGCATAGAATCCCCCCGGAGTCAGTACCTTAATGAAGAAAAGGATATATAGAGCTTTGGACATATATAAATGGAAATCTGCTGGCAACTGAGGTGTACCTAACATGACAAGCGAGGATGAGATAGAGCCTGACACCGAGGAGATAAAGGAGTTCGTCGATGATGAGGATGAGCAGGCTGAAGAGCTTCTAAGGCGTATGAATCACACAGAAAGCCAGAACCTACTTCTCATTGAGGACAATAAAAGATTGCTTGATGAAAAGCGGTACATGGAATCCGAGATGAATCACCACCAGACCGAGATCAAACGCCTCAAAGCCGAAATGGACCGCCTCAAGAACCCACCACTTATCATAGGCACCATCAAGAGCATACTTCCAACTGGCAAGATCATCATCAAAAGCACAACTGGCCCGACCTTCATTGTGAACAGGGCCAACCATGTTGCTGAAGATACCCTCACACCAGGAACTCGTGTAGCTCTTAACAAGCAGACCCTGGCGATCATGGGCATCGTACCATCATCAAAGGATCCCATCGTTACCGGAGCTGAGATAATCACCAAGCCCGAGACCAAGTACTCGGACATTGGCGGCCTCCAGGACCAGATATTGGAGATCAAGGAGTCTGTGGAAGACCCCCTGGTAAAGCCAGACCTTTACCTGAAAGTCGGTATCGAGCCACCAAAGGGAGTATTGCTCATTGGCCCTCCTGGAACAGGCAAGACAATGCTTGCCAAGGCTGTGGCCAACAGAACCGATGCTACGTTCATCAGGCTGGTCGGTTCCGAGCTTGTGCAGAAATACATCGGAGAGGGCGCCCGCCTTGTTCGTGAGCTATTTGAGCTTGCAAGGGAAAAGGCACCGAGCATCGTGTTCATTGACGAGCTGGACTCCATTGGGGCCCGCAGGCTTGACGTGGCCACATCTGGAGACAGAGAGGTACAGCGCACCCTGATGCAGCTGCTTGCCGAGCTTGATGGCTTCGACCCTGTAGGAGTGGTCAAGCTTATTGGAGCAACAAACCGCCCAGACATTCTGGACGAAGCACTATTGCGCCCTGGCAGGTTCGACAGGATTATCGAGATCCCGACCCCGAATGCCGAGGCCAGGTTCGAGATATTCAAGATTCACTTGAAGCGCATGAACTCAGCCAAGAACATCGACATCGAGCTATTGAGCGCAAAGGCCGATGGCTCTACTGGCGCCGACATCAAGTCCATCTGCACAGAAGCAGGCATGTTTGCAATCCGAGACGACCGCAACAAGGTCACAATGGCAGACATGGAAAAGGCAGTCAACAAGGTTCTGGGCGAGGAATGGATGCGCCAGAACGAGACCGGCGTGATGTTCGCGTAGGTTTAGAGAACAATTCCGCCTAATAGGGAATAGCCCACACAATTGGAATTAGATATTAAAGGTTAGAATTTGTGATCCTATACTGGAGCATCATCATCTTCAACATCAGTCTCATCTTCACCATCCTCAACGTCAGTATCACTTTCATCTTCAACATCATCTCCAGCGCTACCTTCACCATCTTGTTTCATGGTGGCCTCTCTGATCATCTTGGTGAACTCCTCAACGTCGTCAACAATGAATAGTAGGTTGCGGTCTTGAAGTATCTTGAGGAAGCCAACGACCCTGGAGACCGCGGGGTTGATGCGTTCCTTGTACTTTCTGTCCATCTTCCTAGAGATATTGAGGATCGAGCGGCTGCCATCTGAAAGGTCCCATATCCGGGTGCCCATGTCATCAAGGGGTCTGCGGATCAGCTCAGCCCCACCTATCTTTCTATGGAGCCATTTCTCGAAGCGCTTGAAGTTCTTCTTGTAGATGAGGACCGCATTGTCAGACTTGTCCCGCTCCACTGCCACCAGGGGATTGCGGATCGGGTAGAGCGGCAGCATGGGTTTGTAACGCTCTGCGATCTTGTCCATGTTTATTGCCAATCTTACACCTCTGATGTTTCGTTACGCTTTTTATCGCTCTGCTTTTTATCATGTGTCCGTGGCCAGTTCCCTACAACCCAGAATAGAAGAATACCCAGCCCATTAGTACGATCGTGGACAGGATGGCAAGCATGGCGAAGGTCTGGGTCCTCTGCTTGTCCAGCCAAACGTTCTTGGATATCCAGGCCAGCAACCCGCTTATGAACGCGATTCTCAACATGGCGGCTGGCAACACTAACTCTGATGGTATCATGAATCTTCAAGAGCTGATTGAAGGGGTTGCATTTTAGGTTTTTGATTGGGGAGCTGCACTTTAGACTTTAGAAATATTTCTTGCATTTGCCGCAATGCCATTGACCCTTGTTCGGCACCCAGGATAGGGGTTGACCACAGTATTGGCAGTTATAGGCTTGAGGTTGGTATGGAGCATATCCCTGGGGTTGTCCAGATCCTTGGGGCTGTCCATACCCTTGCCCGTATCCGCCCTGGCCGTATCCCTGCCCATATCCCGGAGGCTGTCCATAACCCTGGCCGTAAAATGGCTGCTGCTTGGTCTTATCCTCTCTGACCAGGAAATATACTACCAGACCGATGATGCCTGCCAACAGCACTACAATGAGCCACAGGCCTCCGCCCATCCCTCGCTTCTCGGCATCCCTGTATATCCAGATACATACCCAGAGCCATAGCAAGAAGGACACGATCGAGATCAGGATTATTACCACAAAGAACGAGGCAAATGCCGCAGGAACAGCAGAGCTCTGAGCACTGGCAACGGGTGCCAGAAAAGCCATCAGGGTCATCAACAAGGTGCAAGTCCTAAAGAGACGAGACCTAACCATCATTATTGGGTTCAAACATTCACACTCCTATTTTTCTTACTCGTAACAACATTATCGTATTCATAACAACAATATCAAAGGGTAGATAGGCAATCGAATTAAAAATAGATATCGGCATAATGCAATAGATATTGGCACAATGCTATTATATATCTAAGTAGATGAAGAAATAGTTCCAGTTCGAGAAATGAGCCAGGATGGGTGGCGAGTAGCTGGAACAGGCGAGGGTTATCAATGGCAACTGGCATAGGGTTTGGAAAGATGATTCTGTTTGGTGAGCATTTTGTGGTCTATGGCTATCCCAGCATTGCATCTGGCATTACCGAGCACACCATAGCAACTATCGAGGCCAGTAATGAACCGGGATTTACTGTTGTGGATAACAGAAACGCTTCGAAAGAGTACAAGGACAAGTACCGGAAAAAACAGCGTGATTCCATACAGATGATGAACAAGGCCATCTGGGGATTGGACTTTGAAAAGACCCCGATAAAGTGCACGCTAACTGGTAACCTCCTCTGCGCCTCAGGCGTTGGCGCATCTGCAGCCAGCTGTGTATCGATGGCCAGGGCAGTATCTGAGCATTTTAGCCTTGGCTATGATGATGAGATTATCAACAAATGCGGTCTGGAAGGAGACAAGGCGTATGCAGGCAACCCCAGCGGCATCGATAACACCTGCTCCACGTACGGTGGGTTCATGGACTATAAGAAGAACCTGGGCACTGGCCCCCATCACATTCAGCCCATCACTACTAAGAAAAAACTGCACATGGTGATGATCGCCAGCAAAAAGATGACACCGACCACAGTTGTGATCGAAGGGGTCAGGGAGTGGGGTCTAGCCAACCCTGAACGGTTCGCAAGCATAATGGCAGAGTCCATTGCAATACATGGTATGGGGATGATCGCCCTCAAAAGTGGAGACCTGGACACCATCGGAAAGCTGATGAACAGGAACCATGAGCTTCTCCAGACTGTTACAGCCAGCCGCAAGGAATTGGACGACTTGGTCCTCCTGTGCAGAGAGAATGGAGCACTGGGTGCCAAGATGACTGGAGGCGGCAGAGGCGGCTACATGATCGCACTGGCTCCAGATGAAAGTGTACAGACCAGGATCGCCGACGCAGCCAGAGCCAGGGGCTTTGAGCTGATGACGCCAATAATCGGAAATGATGAAAATAATGGTGAATAAGAGTGGAGTAAGACTCAGATATCCATAACTTTATATCAAACAATTGAGCAAAGTGGATACAAACCAATACAGAGATTAAAAGCAAGACGATTATAAGCAAGGAGGAATTGAATTGCAACTAAGAGATCTATTGAAGGAACTAGAGGCCAGTGGTGATCTTGTTAGGATCAAGAAGGAAGTTGATGTCAAGTTCGAGATGGCAAATGTCATAAACAGCCTGGGTGAAAAGCCTGTTATTTTCGAGAATGTAAAAGGGCATACCATGCCAGTCTTTGCAGGGATCGCATCAAGCAGGGACATAATAGCAAGAGGCCTGGGAACTACCAAGGAAGATATGCTGGTCAAACTTGTTGAGGCATTAGGCACCCCCAAGGAGCCAGAATTGCTGGAGAATCCTCCGTGCCAGGAAGTTGTGATCCATGACCCAGACCTTAACACGCTCCCCTTTCTGACCCACCTTGACGGTGATGGAGGGCCCTATGCCACTGCAACGGTCTCGATAATCAAGGACAAGGAGACCGGCCGCAATGCCTGCTATCACAGACTCATGAGGCTGGACAGTAAAAGAGCAACTGCACGATTGATACCAAAGCGGCAGACAAGGACCACTTACGACAGAACCAAAAATGATATTGAGATGGCGATATGCATTGGCAATTCTACCAGCGTCATGATCGCAGCCTCGCTTGGCCCACCATCCGGCGTGGATGAGCTAGCAATCGCAAACGCGTTGTCACCAACACCTCTAGCCAAATGCATCACCCTGGACCTTGAGGTTCCAGCTCATTCCGAGATCGTTATCGAGGGCAGACTGACCAGAGACCTGGACAGAGAAGGGCCGTTCGTGGACCTTACCGAGACCAGGGACTTTGAGAGGCAGGAGCCGGTCTTTGTTGTTGATTGTATAACCACCAGAAATGAAGCTATGTATCAAGCTCTCATCCCAGGAAGGCTGGAGCACAAGCTTCTTATGGGAATGCCAAAGGAGCCAACTATTTACGAAGAGGTCAGCAAGGTCGTCACCTGCACGAATGTGGTTGTTACAATGGGTGGCGGCTCATGGCTTCATAGCGTTGTCCAGATCGAGAAAGAGAACCCTGATGACGGCATAAGGGCGATCCAGGCCGCGTTCAAGGGGCATAAGAGCATGAAGCAGGTGACGATCTTCGATTCGGACGTGGACATTTACGACCCCATCTCCATGGAATGGGCACTTGCGACACGTTTCCAGGCCACTTCCGACATGCTTATCCTGCCAAAACAGCCAGGGTCTTCGTTGGATCCCAGCAGCGACCATTCTGGTAAGAAGACACTGACCTCAAAACTGGGTCTGGATGCCACTAAACCTACAGATGTGGATCCCAAAAAGTATGAGAAGGTCAGCTATGGGAACATTGACATCAATGACTATTTGGAGAAATAGAATGGAACGGTTCACCGCTGGCCTTGGCCGCTTGGAAGTATGGATGGAGACCTCCAATCTTGGAAATGATCTGGTGGTGGTACTTGGAGGAGGGGAGCGCCCGCACATCGGTGGTGCAGTGATGGCAACATCAGATGGCTTACTCACCCCTTTACGGCTTGAAGGCCACAGAGAACTGGATGTACTGGAGCCATTGGCTTGCAACCTGGCCAAAAAGCTGGGAGTGGTTGTGCTGGCAGTTGGCGGTATACACATAGAAAATGCTACGAATGATGAGATATCTCAAATAATCAAGAATTGCAGGGAGCTGGAAGAATGTATCTAACTAAAGTTGAAGAACAAATGCTGGATGGCGAGCAGGGCGAGGTTGTGGAGCGGTGCATGAGGCTGCTCACCCGTCTTGGAGACGTATATGAGGCGGAAAAGATGATCCCGATAGGGTCGGTTCAAGTTGCCGGTGTTTCATACAAGTCTGTTGGCGACCCTGGGTTGGAGTTTCTCGAAGACTTTGCATCCAAGGGCGCAAAGGTCAGGACCCTAACCTACCTCAATCCCGCAGGCATGGACCTTGAGAACTGGAAAGTATTTGGGTTCCCAGAGGATTTTGCAAAGAAGCAGATGAGGATAATGGAGGCATTCAGATCCATGGGCATAGTGGTGACGGCCACCTGCACCCCATATCTGGCTGGAAACCTACCAAGGTTCAGAGAGCATATAGCCTGGTCCGAATCCTCAGCTGTCAGTTTCTCCAACTCTGTGATAGCCGCCAGGACGAACAGGGAGGGAGGTCCCTCGGCTCTAGCTGCCGCCCTTGTTGGAAGAACGCCTAACCATGACCTGCACCAGGATGAGAATCGTAAACCTAATTTCGTTGTGAAGGTCGATGCTGATATGGATGCCAGTTCCGATTTTGGAGCCCTTGGCTATATTGTGGGAAAGACCGTGAAAAACGGCACACCCTACTTCACTGGCCTGCCCTTGGACTCCAACACTGACAAGCTAAAGGCCTTGGGTGCTGCAATGGCTGCCTCTGGCGCTGTTGCCTTGTGGTACGGGGAAGGATTGACTCCTGAGGCCCACCTGATGGACACAAATGGCCTGGAGGTCATCGAAGTGGGCGAACAGGAGCTCAAAGAGGCTTATGAAGCCTTAACAGACGGAGAGCACCCGGACCTGGTGGTTATAGGCTGCCCCCACGCCTCTCTCAGGGAAATTGGCGAGGTTGCCGATAAACTGGAGGGCAAGACAATAACAAAAGACCTATGGGTGTGCACATCCAGGGTAATGAAAGAGGCTGCTGACAGGATGGGTTACACAGACATAATCGCAAAGGCAGGCGGTAAGATCGTGGCTGATACCTGCATGGTAGTTGCACCTATCGAGCAGATGGGCTTCAAGACAACTGGCATCAACTCTGGAAAAGCTGCCAAGTATCTACCAGGCTTTTGCAAGCAGAAAGTGGTGTTCGCAAACCTGGACACACTTATCTCGGAGGTGGAATAGATGCTGATGCACGGAAGGGTGATATCGCCTGGAGAAGCTGAAGGCGAGGCCCTGGTCTCGCCCGAACCTATAGGATTCTATGGCGGCATTGATTACATGACCGGCATCGTTATCGAAAAAGACCACCCTCTGGAGGGGCAGAACGTTCAGGGGAAGATATTGGTATTCCCAAATGCCAAAGGCTCCACTGTGGGCTCATACGTCGTCTACGCCCTGGCCAAGAAAGAGACCGGTCCATTAGCCATTATTAACGCCCAGACCGAGATGATAGTGGCAACAGGTGCGATCCTTGGCGACGTTCCCACTATAGATGGCATCGATATAAACAAAATAAAGACTGGAGACCGCTTGCGTGTGGTAGCTCCTCTTAACGACAGGGTAGGCACAGTTGAGATACTATAATTGAGGTAACCCAGCAAGCCTATCCCACCTCCAAACATCCTATCTGTTTGGTTCTTGACTATAATAAAGGTCATCGAATGAGAAGCCTCTCGATCTGCCTGAGCATCCTTTGATTTTCAAGCTTTCGAGCCTTTTCTTCAGCCATGGCTAGAACTTCCTCACCCTGCTCAGTTCGGCCAAGATTGAGCAGGATACGACCCTGTATGAGGCTGGTTTGAATAAGTGGAAGCGCCAGTTCCTTGCGCATGAATATGCTAGTTGCCTCCTCAAGCTGTACCAGTGCCTCTGCCTGCTTGCCACCTACTTCAAGAGCCTCACCCTGAGAAAGAAGAGAGAATGCTAGGCCAGTATCGTCCCTGGCTCTCCTAAGGGCCACGGAAGTCATCTGAGCCAGCTCCAGTGCCGACTGGTGCTTTCCTCTTCTGGCCATGATGCGGGCTATCATGGAGCCTGACCAGGCTGTTCTCAATTTGTGCCCGATGCTCTTTGATACATCATGGGCCTTCTGGAGGTTTTCCTGGGCCAGGTCCAGCTCATCCAGCGCCAGGTGAGCCTCCCCCAGCTTAAAATGTACTCTAGCCCTTTCAACCTCCGCCTCAAATGACGAAGTGTCGCCTGGTAGTCTCTCAAGCGCCTTTAGGCTCTCCATGTGGAAACCTAAGGCCTGGGCAGGTTTTCCCTGGCCTAACAATAGGTCCCCCATGTCGGTATTTGCTGCGATCATGGTCCAGAGTTTTCCCTCCATCGAAGCGAAATCTTGAGCCAGGTTCAGGGAATGAAGAGCAAGATCGAATTCTCCCAGTTTCATGTGGGTTCGACCTATGTATCTGTGGCATTGAGCCATCTGGCCAAGGTCAGAAAGCTCTCTTGCAATCATCAAAGAGGCCTCAAAGTTCTCCATTGCCTGATGCCATTTGCCCATATCGAAGAGGCATTCACCCATCCATTTGCGAGCTTCCATCTCATGATGAGGTTTGCCCATCTCTTTTGAAAGCTCCAGCAGAAGCTCTCCAGCCTTCATGGTCTCATCCAAACTGTGGATCAGAGTGCTCTGGCGCAACAGCCTCCGCAATATGTCTGCCTGCCATTCCTGGTACATCAGATCCTTTCCCATGCTGGCAGCGGCCTTGAAGGCCTGCCAAAGATGCACAAGTGCCTTTTCCGGATACATCCCATCAATTGCTTTTTGAGCTGCAAGCTCGGAATACTGGAGTGCCTTGTCCTTCTTTCTTGTATTACAATAATGATGGGCTATGAACGCTGTCTGGTCAAGGGTCATTGCTCCCTTCTCGACCGAGGATACAAGATATTCGGAGGCTCTAAGATGGAATCGTTCCCGTTTAATGCGTGAGAGACCCTCATATAGGACCCTACGAATGGATCCGCTCTGGAAGTTGAAGATGTAGTCCTCATCATCGGCTTGAAGCGCATCAACAGCAGGATCCTGCCTCAATGAACCCTCTTTTAGATGACCACCGCGTACCAGGGAGTCCAAGGCGTTGACCAGGTCGTCCTCTTCCATTTGAAGCAGATTCTTAAGCTGGGAAAAACGGAAGCTGGTTCCCAATATCGCTCCTCCCTCTAGGACAGCGGATTCGTCCTTTGAAAGTGTGCTCAATCTGAGAGTTATTAGGTCTGAGATCCGGCTTGGGAGAATTACCTCCAGCAGACCCTTTGCCCGCCAGCTACCATTGTCACGAAATATCACCCCATCCTCTACCAGAGCCTTCAAGCCTTCCATTATCAGAAGTGGAAGCCCGTCCGTGTCTTGAGCAAGTCGTGTTATAAATGCGGCAGGGAACCAAGCCCCTGGATAAGCCTGACGAAGTAACTCCTCAATGTTGGTCTTGGAAAGAGGCGCCATCCGTTCCTCATGCCAAAGCCCCTCAGACCTTAGAAGATTGCAAGTTTCCATAAGCGGCCCACCAGCCTCCATGGAATCTATGTCGACGCTTGAGGCAATTAGAACCCTTGACCCTACAAGATTTCGGCTTATGTGCATTATCAATCTTAGTGTATCCTCATCAGCCATATGAAGCCTTTCAAGCACTAGAAGAAGCGGTTTTCCCTTAGCCAGTGTTTCTATCACGCCAGTAAGGTTCTCAACAGCCTCCAATCTGTAGGCATTAAGGGCTTCTGGCTCAAGATTGCGGGTGATGGCATATACCTGATCCATGACACCTTCCAAAATGTCGTTGGCGGGGTCCAGGTCATCGATGTCCCCATCCCATTTTCTAAGCACCCCATCCAATCTCTCCTCTACAGCAGCCAGTGCTGAATTCAGGTCAGAACGCATCTGAAGGCTCTCGGCTCCAGTGAACACACCCACCAAGAATGTATGGGTGCCGTGCTCTATCAATATCTTGAGATTTCCATATTCCAATCGCTCCAGACCCAACTGTTCACCACCAGATGAGAAAGCATCTGCAACAAAGTCCTCCAACGAGGATAACATCGTGGGCAGGTTATCATCGGAAATGCCCTGTTCGGTAAGGACCTTACGGGTCTGGTCAACCATGTCCAAGATCCTGTCGTCCCTGGTTTTGAGGCTATCACCCACAAAGTTCTCGATGGTACCCAACATGCCTGCCACAATGTCCTCGTCCCAATCTTCGGACTTGGTGATTTTTGTTCTGTGAGCCAGTAGAAGGCCATTGTTATGAACCCAAAAAAGCTCTCTGAAACTTACGGACTCTCCGGTCGGTGGCTCCAAAGTCGAAGGAAAATGCTCACCCATAGCCTCTCGAATAACTGCCATCGGGGAGGATTCCTGATCTCTTGCCTCACCCCTGCACACCTCAAAATCCATTGCTGCAGCACTTTTTGCCAGCCAATCCATGAACGTTCCAAGACCGCTACCTGGCACCCCAAGAACGTTAACAACTCTGGTCTTGCCATTGAAAGCATCTCTTATGTGTTGATCCAATGCCTCACACTGGCTAACTCGTCCCACCAGTGGAATGTCTATCCTCTCGTTATCCATGATATCAACAATTGATTTCGGTCTCTGTGCTCAGCCTGAACTCTGCATATGAGATGTGTATTCCTTTATTGAGTCGATCGCGCCTTTGTAATCTGCACTTCTTATTGCGAGTTTCGCATCTTTTAGAAGCCTCACGCTCTTGGAAATATCCTTACCCTCGATCTTTGCCTTCTTGAGTGCAGGTCTTGTGGAGCTGATAAGGTCTGAAAGAATGTCTGGAAGCTCCTTTATGAGATCCTCATTGGCCTGTTGGGCATACTCCAGAGCTTTCTCCCAATCTCCAGCATCCATTGAACTGGTGGATTGCCCGATCAGGAATCGCGATTTTGTAACATCAAGTCCTACAGCCTCGCAATTGGCAACCAGACCCTCTACCTTCTTGATGGTCCCAACAGCATCCATTTGAGGTCCTGATGGTGGGCTGGCCCTTTCGAGAGCGACTCTAGCATGACCCATGGCTCCCTTGTAATCCTGCTCTGCCAGCATTTCATTGGCATTCTGGATGGCTACATTGGCATCAGTAGTATCCTGACCCTCTTTATTGGCTTCCTCCAGCCTTTTGTTTGCACGGTCTATCATCTCCTGAACGTGCTCTGCCATGGCTGTGTGGGTGCTTTCCTTGCTCTCAAGTACCAGTTCGATGGCCTTGCGATAATCCTTTTTCTTGCCTGCAACAATGGCCAGGTCTATGAGCTTCTTGGAGGATACTATGCTGGCTCCAAATTTCTTTGCAGATATCAGGAGGGGCTTGACTTCCCTGACAAGACCTGCAAGCTCCTTGAAGAGCTCTTTGTCTGTCTTTGGTTTCTCCTTTGGAGCTACTACTGGTTCAGGCTGGGCAATAGCTTCAGGCTCGGCAATACCCCCGGGCTGGGCAATAGCCTCAGCCTCGGTTTCAGATCCTTGCTCTGCAGGATCCTCCGGTATGTCAGGTGAGGAGGTTGCCATATCAGGTGAGGAGACCATACCATCAGCTGGGGTCTCAGTTGTAGTAACTTCGGCCTCTGGAGCCTGTGATATGTCAGTGTCTGGTGAAACGGCTGTGGAGGGTGATGTTGCATCCGGCTCTGCCGACCTACCTTCTATGGAAGCAGAGAACATATCCGAATCCATATCGATCACGCCTTGAGCAAACTGAGCTCCACAACCAGGACAAGATGGATCATCTTCACTTACCTGGGTGTTGCACATCGGGCATACAATCTCTGCTGTTGATACGGACCCAGGAGCCTCCATTACAGGAGGACTTTCTGGTGTGGTAGTGGGTTCCATAGGCGGCTCTGGTTGCTCCTCCTTGCTATGCTCGCTCTCCTTTGGAGTTGCTTCATTGCCAGCGAGAATGTCATCGTCAGCACCAGCTTCAGCATCTACAGGGGCATGGGGCTTGGCGTCAAGTCCCGCCATTATATCATCGTCAACTCCAGAACCGGTTTCGGCATCTGATGGAGCCGGTGGTTTGGAATCAAGTCCAGCCATTATATCATCGTCAACTCCAGGGTCAGCTTCGGCATCTGATGGAGCCGGTGGTTTGGCATCAAGTCCCGCCATTATATCATCGTCAACTGCAGAACCGGTTTCGGCATCTGATAGAGTCGGTGATTTGGCATCGAGGCCAGCAAGAATGTCCTCATCCTGAGGGGATATCGAAGGAGCATCCTGGACAGGGGTTTTGCCACCATCTCCTACAAAGGACGTGGGGGTTCCACAATCTGGACAATTAGTTGCTCCAGGTGGTATCTTTGAATCACATACTGGGCATTGGGCTTCTGGCAAGCCAATTCACCTCGTGTGCGGTAGATAGGTTCGAATTGATAAATAACTATCTGTTAAGGATTATACAATAATTGCCAAGGGTCATGATGAGAAATATGTGCCCTCAATATGGATCTAAGCTTCCATTGAGCAGGTATTTTACCAATATTTAGGCCCTGACAAAATGACGTTGACACCCTAATCTCATGCGAAATAGAGCACATGGGGTACACTTTGGTCAAGCCCGATATAAAGGCTCATGGCACTTTCTATTCAGGCGTTCTGCCCTGGCTTTCTGTTCATGCCTAATGGTAAACATTTTGTGATCTAGCTATCTTAAGCTCAAGACACGGGTGATTGTATAGGTCAAGATGCGAGTGATTGTATAGGCCTGACGATAAAGTTATATCTTGTATCACCATTCAAGCCAGTGAAGGACAGCTTCAAACCCAAGATAAGTGCGAGGTTTCAGAATGTTCATGGACACCATGAAAGGATTGGACAAGATATTCAAGACGGATATCTCAGCTCCTAAAGTGGTTCTCATCACAGGCCCACCTGGGTCAATGAAAACAAGTTTTATTTACTCCATTATTTCAAAGTATGTTACCAAGACCGGCAAGTTCGGACTCTATACCACATTGGAAGAGTCTGTGGAGAGCCATCTAGCAAACATGGACAGCCTTGGAATTAATCTTTCATTGAACATGCAGATCTCAGACCTCACAGACATCAGGGAGATCGATGAGCTGGCTGGCGACGATGATGAGGCCACGGATTATCTGGATTTCATCGAGCGCATGATCCTTATGTTAAAGAGAAAAAAGGGCGACAACTTCGAGGTGTTCGCCTTGGACTCATTAGGTGCGCTGTACTCCCTTATGGGGGATACAAAGAACGCCCGCAAAAAAATGTTCTATTTCTTTAAAATGCTTAGAGACCAGAACCTTATGTCCTTCATAGTGATGGAAAGGGCCCTAGGAGGCGAGTCTAACCTACTGGGTAACGAAGGTTTCCTTGTGGACGGCATAATCATGCTGGGACTGGACAGAACAAGAGGGAAGCTTACGAGATACATCCAGGTCGAGAAGATGAGAGCTACCAAGCATAGCATGGAGAAACATGCTGTTGAGGTCGGCGGAGATGGAGGCCTCTCGGTGCTTGGCCCGCTCTTCGATGGATAATTGTGTTCAGACATTCATAGCAAGGAAAATTGGACATCCCAGTATTTCTTTCAGTAGTTTTCATGCGATTTTTTCTCTTAATATTTATCTCAGTAGGGATTTCAGCATTTCTCTCTGTAGTTATCTCAGTATTTATTCCAATGGTTCTCTTAATATTTATCTCAGTAGGGATCCACTATTTATCTCAGTAGGGATCTCAGCATTTCTCAGGTATTTCTATCAATATTCCTCTCTTAATTTTTATCTACATTGTGATGTTAATTCTTCATCAATCCTGTATACATTCCTCTTGCCTTATTTCGTCATAGCCAGACCGATAAATAAAACCGCTTCCAAAGAGCCAATGCCATCAAAAGGTTCTTAAAAGATAACTCGTATACGAGCCAAGACCAGTTTCCCAGCTTCCAAGCAGTTGGGAAATACGGGGGGGTTCCCGTGGAAAATGCAGATGACGCTAATATACTCGGTGTGATGGAACAGTATCTTGCCAAAGCCAAGTCCCAAGAAACTCAGGTCAAGGCTGAGAGGGATAAGCTTACGGCAGATGTTGAAACATACAATCAGGAAAAAGAAAGCTTCAACAGCGAGATGGAGCAGAAGCGCAGCGAGTTCGAAAACGATGTTGCTCAGAAGAGACATACCTTTGAGAGTGAGCTCGCATCTAAGCGCAGTGAGTTCGAGAATGATATCGCACAGAAGAAACAAGCCTTCGAGGACGAGTTGAACCAGAAGAAAGAAGCTTTTGATGGTGAGATCTCGACAAAGCGTAGCGAGTTCGACCAGAAGGCACAAGAACTTCAGACCAAACTGGAGGAGATCAGCTCGACCCGTGACCAACTGATGCAGAAGAACGAGGAATTTGAGGAAACACGAAATCGCATCATGGCAAGGGAACAGGAGTTCAGCCAACGCGAGATCGCAGTGAACCATCGCGAGCAGGGCATTGTAGACAGGGAAAGAACAGTTGCCGAGCGCGAGTCTACTCTGGCCAGCACCGAGGGTGAAATTGCATCCAAGAGGTCCGAGGTCGCAACTGCAGTAGAAACCATGTCTTCAAAGGCATCAGAGCTTTCAGAATTGTTAAACTCAATGAAGGACGAGGAATCATCCCTGGCCTCCCGAAGGGAAACACTTGCCAACCACGAGCAGAAACTGGCTGATAAAGAAAAGGCTCTTCTTGAGAAGGAAGAACAAATCAAAACAGCTGCTGCAAGTGGTGGCGACATGCCATCTATATCAGTGGACCTTCCAGAGGTTGATGCTTCCATACCCAATGCACCAGATACTGACATATCTACACCAGAGACCGTGGATGCGCCTAGCGTGGAAACACCAGACGTCAGTACACCTGGCACACCAGATGCGCCGGAGATGTCCATATCTGAAACTCCAACAGAGGAACCTGCCACAGAGGAAACTCCAGCTGAGGAAACAACCTCAGAGGAAACTCCAGCTGAGGAAACAACCTCAGAGGAAACTCCGGCTGAGGAAACAACCTCAGAGGAAACTCCAGCTGAGGAAACTACCGCAGAGGAAACTCCGGCTGAGGAAACAACCACAGAGGAAACTCCGGCTGAGGAAACTCCAGCTGAGGAACCTGCCGCTGAAGAAACACCAACCGAGGAACCCGCCGCTGAGGAAGCTCCGGCTGATGGTGAGATCGCCTGTCCCCAGTGCCAGACCATGATAAGCTCTGATGCAACCATGTGCTATGCCTGTGGTGCCGAGATACCTCCTGCAGGAGAGGAGCAGTCTCCAGCTGAGGAACCTGCCGCTGAGGAAGCTTCGGCAGAGGAATCACCAGCAGAGGAGCCTACCAGTTCATCGCTTTCAGATGATGAGATAGAATGCCCGAATTGTAACACTGCAATAAGCAAGGATGCCACGATGTGCTATGCTTGCGGTGCCGAGATAACACCGGATGCAGGGGAAGAAAATGCCTCAGAGAATTCCGGTTCAGCACCCAAAAAAGTGATCAAGAAAGTGGTGAAAAAGAAGAAGCTCATCTAAATCTATGGCACTTATAGTTCCAAATTAAAGTCTTCCAGCGTAGTCTGTATCCCTCCAACTGGAGATAGGTTTGATAGCCTTATTCCGACCAGCCTGATGGGTGTGTTCGGCTCAAGGTGTCTGTTTAACAGTTCAAGCGTAGCTTCAATGAACACACGCTTGGAATTAGTAGGGGACTGAACTGAGAATGAACGATTAATGGTTGCAAAGTTATGGAACCTGAGCTTTAGGGTTATCGTTTTGAAAAGCATATGCTCATCTATTAGCTGCTCATGAGTTCTTTGTGCCAGATGGACAAGAGTAGTTTGAAGCTGTTCTTTATCAGTGGTATCCACATCAAAGGTATCCTCCCGCCCAATGGATTTTATCTCTCTATCAGTGCAGACTTTCCTTTCATCTCTACCGTGTGCAAATTCATGCAGGTTAAGGCCATGAGCCCCAAGCTCTGCAATGACCTTGGCCGGGCTCATCTCTGCCAACTCTCCAATGGAACTAACACCAAGCCCTTCGAGAATTTTCCGGGTCTTCTTGCCAACTCCAGGTATCTTCCCAACCGGCTGAGGGTTTAAGAATGAACGGACCTGGTCAAGGGGTACCACGGTGATGCCATTGGGCTTGTGGTGGTCAGAAGCAATCTTGGCCACCACCTTGGTCGGGCCTACCCCCACTGAACAGGACAGCCCTGACACATCCATGATGTTTTTTTTAAGAGCTACAGCAATGCCCGCAGGAGAGTTATCAGGGCCTACCAAATAGGTAATATCCAGATAGGCCTCGTCTATGCTTGTCTGCTCAAAATATATTGAAAAACCACGAATAATGTCCATGACATGGCTTGATGCATCTCTATAGATGTCGAAATTCACACTGAGATATGTTCCATTTGGGCAGAGGCGATAAGCCGTGGATATGGGCATGGCCGACCTTATCCCGAATTCTCTGGCCTCATAAGAGCAGGTGGACACAACCCCCCTCCCCTTTCCGCCTTTTGGATCCGCCCCAATGATCAGGGGCTTGCCAGCTAGACCTGGGCGATGGAGCACCTCAACAGCAGCAAAGAAGGCGTCCATGTCAACATGGAGAATTACCCTTTCCATAACCGATACACCTTGATATCTTCATTTTGGCAATGGCTACTTAGGTTTTTATCCCTTGTGGAGGAAAGCAATGTGAGCATGAATTTCCTTGTCAGGGTCGAGTATTTCACCGAATGATTTTTATGCATTCATTCACTTGCCACCATTCCCACCAAAGTGGGAGGTGAGCAAATGGATTTCAACTACACCGAAGAGCAGCTCATGATCCAGAGCGTGGCCAGGGAATTTGCGGAGAAAGAGATCAAACCACAGGCCCAAGAGGTTGATGAGGAAGAAAAGTTCAACCGCGAATTATATTCAAAGATGGGCGAGGTTGGCCTGATGGGCATGACCATCCCCCACGAATACGGCGGCACTGGTGTTGATAAGATTAGCTACGTCCTTGCTCTAGAGGAGGTTGCCAAGGCCTGTGGTTCCACAGCCCTTACAATGGAGGCTCATAACTCTCTGAGCATGCTTCACATATTTGACAAAGGCACCGAGGAGCAGAGGCAGAAGTTCATACCCAGGCTGGCCAAGGGAGAGATACTCAGCTCATGGGCGCTCACAGAACCTGC
>JAUVCJ010000145.1 GCA_030595765.1 Thermoplasmatota archaeon
AGTGTCTCCTTGCCCAATATTTTACAGACCATTATATCGCTCTCTTCCTGCCCTAAGGGATCCAGTGGGATCGTCTGAAAAGTCATTTCAGACATCATCTCCATCAGTGTCATAGCAAGGGGATTGGGTTCTCCGTTCACATCTTCCATGTCTTCCGGAGAATATGTCATTATGAACAATATTCTATCATCCCTCATCTCTCGAGCCAAATATCGGATGAGTTGTGTTGATGCCTGATCTGCTCTGTGGAAGTTGTCAAGAGCCATGACCACTGGTAAATGGTTGCATAACGCAGTGAGTCCCTTCTGGAAAAGGCTGGATATATAGTCCTGATTATCCATGCTGTTATCTCTGGATTCTCCAAGATGCTGGATGGCTTGGTTAAAATATCCCGTGGCTTTAACTTCGTGTTCTTGCAATGGCTCATCATGGGAAGAGAGTTGCACAAATGCATTTATAAATGGCTGAAATGGCGTGAACTCTCCGGTGTTGCAGGAATGCCGGATAATTATGGTGTCTACTGTCTGTTCATTGAGGTATGTGGTGAGAAGTAATGTTTTTCCAACTCCTGATGGTCCAGCAATGAAATATGCCTTCTGCCCATCACCCGAAGCTCCTGATAATGCATCTCTGAGAACCTGAAGCTCTATCTCTCTGCCAACCAGAATGTCCTTTAAGCCGTTTCCTGGGTGCATGGTTAAACCTCAGTTCCAGTCACATCTCTACATCGCAATTTGCCCTATTTAAACCTTCAGTTAATTGTGTGATTGAGCACCATGTCGTTAGTTAATGCACCGACATCGGTCTCCAATAATGCCTGAAGGTTGTTCCATCCATAACGTCATCCATAGTTCGATTCATATTGGGAATGAAGCTGTATTATTCAAGAGAGAACTAGAGATCTAGTTTGTCGGGAGGCATCTTCAATCAGCAATCATGAACCAAATGCTCTGCTCGCCATTGTTGAATGTCCGATAGCAATTTCCATGAAGGCTGTAGAAGATCACATCAGGATGTTGATATTCGTTCCCATATCCACGATAACCGCCAGGAAGCGAATTATCTTCCACTGCGTATTGGATGTCGTATTTTTTGAACAAGTTCTGAATATCTTCCATGACGATGGATGAATGGAGAATGTTAATAATAGGTTTCTCGTAGTTGTTGGTGATGATAAAAAGAGTATCTGTACTAAATGACAATTCTGATGACCCTATTGGTCTGACAAGAAAGTCTGCAGGTTCAATCCATCCGGCAGAGATCATTAGATCTTGACGAGTATGTATATCTGGGTTTCCTGATATTGCGATAGCTCTGGCAGTATCATCACCACCAGGAGAGATCGTGGCTGCGTCTGCTTCGTACCTGAGAAAAAGACCAGTTTCATATTGGTCTTCCGACATCCAGTTATTCTCTCCGGCAGTCCATCTAACTGTCATCATGTTGCTAAATACCATGGATGTTACAAGTAGAAATACAAGGGACGCAAGCATCTGTTTTTTTCTGCTTCCGATGAACTCCAGAAAAAAATTCAACCCGTAGGCAATAAAGATTGTCAGGAAAACGAGAATGGCATAAATTCCATATGTCCTGACGGAAATAAATGGTGTAAGAGCTAGAAGCGAGGCGATTATGAAGTATTCGACTTGTGTTTTGTTCTTCTTCCACATTAGAATGAAAATTCCAAGTACGGCAAATGGCAATAGTATGCCTGCTCTGCCAAATAGGCTGACGATGATGTTGAGGGCAATGCTAAGTGTGTCTGTACCAACGAAGAAAGCACCGACCTCGTATTCACTCGATATGTCTATATTAAGCGCTTGTGATATGTCGCCTATACCAAAAAAGAGCAATCCGAATATTATGGCCATAATTGCAAAAGGGCTACTCCAACGAATCACAGTGTGTGTGGCTTGGAACCGTATTGTAGACTTGGTTCCCATTTTGATCATCGATTGGACAATGTTACTGACGAAAAAGGCAATGATTAGCAAAAATAATGTGATCGCTAACCTATGGGATGCCAGCACTGCTAGAGTTAGTGGAATTATCAATAAAATGTAATTCCTAGCATTGATTATGCTACGACAACGTATAAGCAGCCAGCAAAACATCGGTAACAGCCCCATGAATAGCAGCCTTGAAGATGCTTGCCAAGCAGAGAACGTTACGAAAAGGGGTGATGTTGAGAAGAGAATGGCTCCAAGAAAGCAAAGCATGTCGTCCTTTTTCATTTCCCTTAATAGCATGAACATTGAGAATGCACTCAGGATCCCCATGACCATTCCAAGTAAAAGAACGCTAAGTTCCACGTCAATGAAGGAGGCTGTGGTAATTGAACCCAATAGGAAAGGCATAGATGCAGGGTATGAAAGCGGATAGAATCCAAGATAGGAATAGGGATGGATGAGCCAGTGTCCTTGTTCGTGAATAATAAGCTGATAGGCAGTTGCATGCATGAAGAACCCATCCATTCCTCCTTCATGAGCAGCCAATGGATAGCGCATTACTATATTGACCACTATCAGGAGCAAGAACAACATCCGGTTAACGCGCTTGGAGAAATTCATTATAAACCTCTACGATTCGTTCAACAACGCTATCCCATGAATATGGTTTTGCAGCCTTCAAACATCCAACAGATGGGTACTGGGCGCTATTAGATAAGACACTTATTAAGTGTTTCGACACTGTATTTGGCTCTCTATCAGTACATATCTCTCCCGTAGTTCCTTTGGTAATGACCAGCCTGACATCTCCTACATCGGTGGAAACAACTGGAATTCCTGATGATAGCGCCTCTAAAACGACTGTTGGCATCCCTTCTGTGATTGATGTGAGAGCCAAAACATTGCTTGCTCTCATGTAGCTTGCAACTTCTTCAGGAGGCTTTGACCCAGGCATGTGTACTCCTTGAATGTTCTCCTCATTGATGATCGAATCGATCTTCTTCCGATCCATGCCATCTCCGATCATGACCAGTTCCACATCTGGGATCTCCTTTCTAACCACTTTGAAAGCTTCGAGAAGGATATCGATGCCCTTCTCCACATACAGCCTGCCAACGAACAAGATGACTGGTGTCCCTAACCTAATGCCAAGCTTTTTTCTTTCTTCACTTCGGTCTCCAGAATGGAATATCTTTGTATCCACACCAACAGGGATATGCCTAATGGATGGGGCTTTTGGCACCATTTTCTCGTATTTGCCTTTTGATATGGTGTCAACAGCAATGCTGGCATCCAAAGCCCTCAGAGCAAATCTTAGAGATAGCCTGAAGAAAGAGCCAAATATTCTACCTCTGCGAAGATCAACCTGTATGTCGGATGTGCCATGCAGTGTCAGAATTACTGGGTGCCTTATTCGAAACAGCAAAAAAGGCAAGGCTTCGTCTGCACGGTGGACGTGTATTATCGAATTCTTTGGTAGTTTCAGAAACGGAACCAATAAAAAGAGCTGGACTAGATAGTTGAAGTTTGACTTCCCGGGATAGGGCATGACGATCTGTTTCTCAGTAAACCCCTGTTTTGCAGGGCTTAGCAGGGTTACACCAATCTCTTTTCTCTTGAGCTGCTTGATCAGGTTGCGCATGTAAGTTGCACTTCCCGAGCTCTCTGCCACCGACAGATCCCTGCCTGTGACAATAACTACCTCTATGCGCACCCCTCCCCTCTGTTGTTTTTCTTTTTCAGTGCCATATTCCTTGATTCGTGCAGTATTTTCTTAGGGGTGTGATTTTCATTAATAGAGTAATCTCCACTCGCCAGCGTGATCGATGACATACAGAATGCAAGTTCCTGGGAGTTATCCCTGTCATTACATACATTTGCCATCGGCACCACATCGTAAGAAAGAGCACTTATTATTTGCCCTGTTGATTTATTGACATTGCGACCCTATCGTGCAGGTTCATTACGTCAGAAACTTCCGCAATTCTCCTCATTTTTTCTATGCTGTGGGTGAACAAAATGTAGGTTCAGTGCATCGCTTATTTCAGCTTCCACTCATGTTTACATCTTATACTTGGGCTATCGAGGAGGCTCGATAACATCGAGCCGAGTAAAGGCTATGAGCAGAGCGAATAGCTAGAGAGGAGCTAAAAGTTCCGAGGTGCCCATTTTTGTCGCAGCTTTTTGAAAAAAAGGTGCGGGGAGAGGGATTTGAACCCTCGAACCGCTAAGGACAGGATGTCCCAGGCACAGTACCCATGGGTTGTGGATCTTAAGTCCTGCACCGTTGACCAGACTTGGTTATCCCCGCATGAAAGAGCTTGCGAATGATTGCGGGGGAACCTGAGGAGCGTGTCTGTAAGACCGCTCCGGTTCGGGTGGGACCACAGGTTCCGACCGGCAAGGTGAGGCCGGAGGCATCACCGAGTGGTTATCCCCGCATGAACGAGCTTGCGAATGAGTAAGGGGCACTTGTGCCCCTGTATGAGGGAGTGAATCGAGTGAAAGCGGGATAGGCATAAAAGCGTGTCTGTAAGACCGCTTTGACATGGTTATCCCCATGCGAATGGAAGTTAATGTTGTTATTGAAAATGATTCACTTATAAGAACCCGATTAGCAACGATGCTATTACGTTTTTTGGAGATGAAAAGGGAAAAGGAAGGGGTTAATAAGAAAGGCTGAAGGAGTAGTCCAAGACTACTTCTTCATTATTTTCATCCAGCCGCCACTCTCGTAAATGGCTAGTTTGCGCTTGCCTAGGGTCTTTTCGAAGTCATCCCAGCCAATGGTCTCCAGTCGAGCATTCTTGCCCTTTGTGAACTGTACTCCATCGGTCCCCTTGACACGTCCAGGCTTTAGGCCCTTCTTTGTAGCTATTTTCTTCGCCTTGTCTACGCCAATTTGTTGCATTACCATATTGTTCCCTCCAACCGCTTACTCCATAAGGAATCGGGTGGCTGGATGTGTATGGCTCTCACTGGTATATATAAATTTCCGTTGTCCAGTGTTTTTTCGTGTATCTCAAATTTCGTAGGTTTCTGTTTTCCAGTTGGAAGCAAAATTAAAATATCAATATGAGCTACTACAAACTTCGAGTATTTGGCTTTGGTTTCAACAAGCCTTTCAGGATGGTGAATAATTGTCAATGTTTGGTTCTTCTGGCATAAGGGGGGTTGTTCATGATAAATTGAGCACAGAGTTGGCAATATCCATTGGCCAAGCTGTGGGAACCATGCATGATGACGTTGTTGTAGGTTATGACCCGCGAACCAGCAGGCACATGATCCACTCGGCTCTTGTGGCAGGTTTGTTATCCACCGGTGCAAACGTAACATCTGTTGGGATGGTGTCCACTCCTACCCTTGCATACGCCGCCCGTGGTGCTGACGTTGGGCTGATGGTCACTGCATCTCATAATCCCCCTGAATATTCAGGCATCAAATTCATCAACAGCGATGGAACTGCTTTTGATATGAAACAGACCCAGGAGGTCGAGTCCCATCTGACTGAGCATCGGTGTTGTAAGGTGTTCTGGAACGAGATAAAGGGACTTAGAAAGTATGCTTATGCAGTTCGAGATCATGTGGATGAGATCAAGGATGAGGTCGGTAGCCTGGATCTGGATGTTATTATCGACACCGGTTGCGGTGCAGGGTCCCATACCACTCCTTATCTGTTCCGAGAGCTAGGGTGCCGGGTTAGAACTCTCAACTCCCAGCCGGATGGTTTCTTCCCTGGTAGACCCTCTGAACCAACTGAGAAAAACATTAAGGATCTCATGTTGGCAGTCAAGAACTCCACTGCAGACCTCGGAATTGCCAACGATGGGGATGCTGACAGAATGATCGGGGTGGACGAGAATGGGACATGCGCTAATGGCGATAAGCTTCTGGCATTGTTCACACGTTCCTATGCTCGTACTGCAGTGGCAGTGCCAGTCAATGCTTCGATGCTTATTGAGAGCGCAAACCCCGGAATAAAGGTACATAGGACCAAAGTTGGGGATGTTTACGTATCTCAGGCAATAAAAGATCACAAATGCGAGTTCGGCGGAGAGCCCTCTGGAACCTGGGTATTCCCCTCATTCACGCTCTGCCCTGATGGTATTTACGCCTCAGCAATGCTGGCTCAGATGCTAAAAGATAGGCCACTTTCCACAATGTTGGAGGAACTGCCGAGCTACCCAATATTAAAAGGTTCGGCCATATATGACCCCAGTAATTGCGATGACATTATGGGAACACTTCAAAAGGAGCTTGGTATGTTGGATGCAAGACGCACAGACCACAGAGACGGCATTAAACTGCATTTGGACGATGGTTGGGTACTGGTTCGCGCGTCAGGCACCGAGCCCAAGATC
>JAUVCJ010000085.1 GCA_030595765.1 Thermoplasmatota archaeon
TTTGGATTAGACCCATTTGAAAGGATGGGGGAATTTGAAATAATTGTGTGGAGTGCAATATTAAGTGTGCCTTCTAGCCTTATAATTTTCACATTAAATAACATATCTTCTATTCAAGCATTTGAGGCATTTGCATTAAAAAGCCCACATATTCTATTATTTGATATCCTAAGTTTCTCTTTCATATCGGCAATTTTAATATCGTATTTTTTACGAATTTACCCAGAATCTTTAATCAGAGATTTAATCTGGAAGAATCATCCACACTTTCTGGCACCCTGTACTTTGTGGGACAATTATTTAACAGACTATATCGACGATTATATAATAGTAAAAACAAAGGAAAAAGAATACATTGGGCGCTTGATAACATTCACAACACACAAAGAAGAAAAAAGTTTAGTACTTGAAGATCCACAAATAGTAATACGTGATAATAACACTATGAAAGCCTTAGAATACATAGATGTTGGCGTATATATCATGTTTTTTTCAAAAGACATTAAAATGATACAATTTGTAAATTCTCCATTACCTAAAGAATATGGGATTATTTCAACTAAAATTATTGATGGAGTTTCGTTAATTAAAAATAAATGGGAAAAAAGACGAGGGTAATGGAAATTATTGATAGTATTTCTGACCATTCACAGAAAATACAATTCCCTGAGCAAGGTTCTATTGAGGAATAAGAATACGTGAGAGGAGGCAAGGTTGGTGCCTGCTTGCTGTTGCAAAACGGAACCTTCCAATTAGTTATTACAAAGTTATAGAAAAATAAGAAAAAGGGGACTACTAACCGCCCCCCGAAACGCATTTTTCCTTTTGATTGAATTGAAAATGGAGTTGACTGGGAATGTAAAATGGTGGACCCACCCAATTCTGATTTAGCCTTGATATCAGTGCAGTGAAAAAGACAAGATAAAATATTTCATTATCTGAAAAAATGGAAGAAAATTCAGATTATATGAGTGTAGAACATGTGAAAACACATTCGGTGTCCTAGATACTTTCCAATTCCAGTAGTTCCCTAATTTCCTCCTATCCATATGGTAATCTTCAAGTTTGAGTTCATTGAATCACCTCGCTATCCTCCGCCTGGAATCGGGATTTTACTTCGAAATCCAAGCTTCTGAGTGATAGAATTCCATACGAAAAGCCTGTAGTGATCGAACCTAAAATTGTCCTGGTCTATTCGTTTAGGCCCTCGTCTGATTTGTGCAAAGAGTCGCCATCTTATGGCGACCCAGATGTTCTTCAGAAGCAACGATACTAGAGCCATCAGGTATCGAATTGTTGGGCTTTTGGTTGTGGTTCTTGGCCTGACAACATTTCTCATGCGATATGATGCTTCTATACTGAAACGTGTTCGATAAACGCTGGCAACCTTTTGCGGCTTCCAGTCGATACCATGGACTACGTAGCCAAGGCTTCGTAGTCCATGTTTATTGTATCGACCCTTGAAGTATTTGATAGCGATTGCTATCTTGAGCTTCAGTGGTTTTTTCTGCCTATTCATGATATATGTTACATGTCTGGACCTTCTGCTATCGGAAAGAAGCCTTTTCATCTGTGCACTATGTCTTTTGATTGGCATGATATGTGGTATCTTCTGGCGTTGCAGATACCTGATAATCTTTGCCGAGTAGAAACCACGATCCAGCAACAGCACTTTGATCTTCATCCCGGTATCTTTGATGGTATGAAGAAGCTGTTTCACATATTGAAGCAAAGGCACTTCCCGTTGCACTGGAAGTGCAGCTAATGTGATATTCTTGTCTCGCTCTACGAGGTAGAGCGTGATGTACCGATAGAACTGCGTTGTGGACTTTTTCGGCCTGTCACCAACCACAAAGTCCTGGTTCAACGGAGTTACTGTGCCGTAGTATGGATCATCGGTGGCATCAATTGCAAACGTACATTTCTTGCCTTTTGGCAACACATCCATTACCTGTTTCACAAGGAGATTATTGTTCTCGGCAATGAGATGCTCCATGTCCAGCTTTTCAAGATGGTACCGCATGGAAGTCTCACATGGACGTTCAGCCACCATCTTTTGAAAGGAATGGACTGACAAACGCTCAGCTGCCATTCCAACCAGACATCGATAGATGTCTCGTTGGTCCCATCGTCCCTGGGTCTGGATTGGAACGTATCGTTCCAGAGACCCGACGATAGGGGCGATACATTCAAAAGGTCGTAGACACTTGTTTTTCCTGTGGGCTTGTCGCCTCGTTGCCGTGGAAGCCATGAGGCGGCGCTCACTTATACTATATAAAGCTTTCCTATGACCAGAGGCAAATATCAGGCTACAAAAGTTAGGGAACTACTGTAATAGGATACTAGTTCCTTAGTTCGGAAATATAATGCAATGTCAGGGTTCTCTAGAAAATTTTCCTGAGTATTCCCTTTTTGAATAGCATTGTTCACTTTTTGCATGCGCTTATATTTCTTTGACCACTAATTATTGTTTCTTTCCATAATTAGCTTGGAACCTCTGAAATAAGCAAGTAGAAAAAATTAGAAAAGGGGACTACTAACCGCCCCCCGAAGTGCAATTATTGCTTTGATTGAATTGAAAATAGAGTTGACTGGGTATAAAAAACAATGGGCCTAACCGGATTCGAACCGGTGATCTTCGCCATTCTGACCGCCAAAGTCAGCAACTCCAACTGGCGGATGTCAAGGCGACGTCATGACCAGCTAGACCATAGGCCCATTTTGGTGCGATTGGTTCAATGGGCCCTAGGTCACAAAAACAGGGTTTTTGCTCCCCATACGCCCATGTTGTTGCAATTTGTGTCATGGGCCTTAGGTCGTCTGAAACAGGGTTTCAGCCTCCCCATACGCCCATACTATGCAATTGGTGCGATTGGTTCAATGGGCCCTAGCTCACGAATGGCCATGCCATTCCCTTGCCATAGGCCCATTCTGTGCGGCTAGCACGGAATAGGTTAAGGCGCTAAATATCCACCACCTATGATAAGGTTTTCCATTGTTTTATGCGAATGGCTCATTTTAACTTGATAGTTTCCTCCAGCGCTGGGGCTTCACCGCCAGAACCTTTTCGTTCTGGCGAACTGGACCTCGGCCTTGAGGATGGCTCTTAGAAATTCCTCCTCGCTGGTATATATCATGTCCAGTATCCTTCCAGCGTTCTCCTCGCCCACACCTCTGGCCACAAGGCATAGCACTGCTTCTTTTCCAAATGAATTGACAAGGCTGGCGTTCTTGTAGAGCTTGCGTATCTCTTTTTTATCTGAGGCTGTTGGCTTGGCTTTCTCTAAAAGCCTTGCCCTTTCTCTCCATGATGCCGGGTGAAGCACAGCTTGCATAGAGCCATCGCAGTTGTGGCATCGAATGTTCGATGCTGGCAATTCTTTGACGTCGGCACCCATTGTTGCCTTGCAGCTTAGGCACAATTTGCGTACTCTCTCTTTTTCAAGCCTCTTTTTCATGGCTTGAAGCACCACCCCATCAGCCTGCTGAGGCATCATCAGTTCCCTGTGGGCATCCAGCCCGGCCTTCCCTATGGGTGAAAGTCTTCCGCTACTTGTCTCCATCTTAATCTTGCCAGACTTGAGCTTGTAAAGCATGTCCTTCGAGGTGTCGATGTCCAGCTTTTCCCAAAGCACCTTTTTGAGGGTCTCTTCAAAAATAACAGTGCCCTCAAGCGCATCAAAAAGCCTTGCGAAAGGCACCTTGCGCCAGTCTACGTCTTTCTTTATGGCTCCGAACTTCCTTGCCACCTGGACCAGCTCCCATCTTAGGTGGGTGGAGTTCTTCAGCACAACCCTGAGCATCCCTTCAAGGCTTTCCGGCTCTGCCTCTTTCAAGAGCGTCACCACATTGACTGCATTTCCTCTGCTGGGAAGGGTCAGAAGTATCCTGTAAGGGTCGACCCGCAGGCCTACGCTCTGCCCAAGTCGAGCCGCCATCATTGCGCTCAGGTATCTGCCCAGGGTCTCATTGACCTTGGTTCCAAAGCAGGCATTGACAATAATGTTCTTATCTATGGCCTCCACCACCACCAGCCTGTCGGTTGGCATGGAAAAACCCGAATCAGTCTGGGAATTAAGGTAATTCTGGAGCCTGTTTCCAGCCTCATCAGATACTGGATATTTCGAGAGGTCAAGGGTTCGCCTGACCTTGCCGACCTCCATCGCCACCTCATGGGGTACTGGAATATCCTCGCCCAGCCAGGACGGAACAGCTCCAATCTCAGACGCCGGCTCCACCAATATCTCATCGTCCTCAATGTCAACAACGCTCCAGGAAGCTCCCTTGATTATCAGTTTTGCACCTTGATGCACGCTTGAGATGACGAAGGCCTCGTCCAGTGTTCCTATCATACCCCGTGTTGCGATGTTCCTTACTTTGAAGTTGCGCTGGTCTGGGATCATGGATATGTTGTCATAGAAATATTTGGTGGAGTTACGCCTGCGCTTGAACCTTCCCTTCTCCAGCCACAATATCCTCTCGGTCCCAAGCATCTGGACAACGTCATCGAAGTCCTTTTCTGTCAGGTTCCTGAAAGGGTATGCGGACTTTACTACCTTGAGAAAGAAATCCTCTTGGACATCCGGGTCCATCATCGTGTGGGAGACCATCTGGTTCGCAAGGACGCTGAGGCTTCCCTGCCTGACCTCTATCGGTTCCAGCTCCTCGTCCAGAGCTTTTCTGGCGATCACAGCGGACTCGGCTATGTCGTCAGGATTCTGGGCAATGATGACTCCCTGGCTGGTCTCTCCAAGCCTGTGCCCTGCCCTGCCAATCCTTTGCACCAGTCTTGAAACGCTTCTGGGTGAGATGTACTGGACAGTAAAGTCTGCTGAGCCCACATCTATCCCCAGCTCCAATGATGAGGTGCAAAGCAGACCTTTGAGCTTTTCCGCCTTGAAATCATCCTCCATCTGAACCCTTACCTCTTTGGATAACGAACCGTGATGGACACCTATTGGGAATTCAGGGTCCCATAGACCAAATCTGGCAGCTAGGCCCTCGGCTGTGTCCCTGGTATTTACAAAGAGCAAGGTGGAGCGATGCTCATCCACGCACTGCCTCATCCTCTTGATGCAGGCAACTGTCTGCGGTTCAGCCCGAAGCTTCACAGCAAGCTCCTCGTCCTCTGGGTCGCTTTGTGGGCTCTCTATGGATATGCTCATGCTCTTGCCAACAGGCACCCTGATGATGGAGACCTCTCTGTTTGAGCCTACCAGGAACTGTCCTACTACGTCTGGGCTTCCTACAGTTGCTGAAAGGCCTATTCGCTGGTAGTTCGAGCGTGTTAGATATACGAGCCTTTCCAGCCCCAGGGCAAGCTGGATCCCTCTTTCGCTTGTGGCAAGCTCGTGTACCTCATCCACAACAACCCATCTTACCTTTTGCAGATGCTTTCTCAGGATCTTACCTGTGAACATAATCTGAAGTGTCTCTGGAGTGGTAATTAGAAGGTCTGGAGGGTTTCTAGATTGCCGGCTCCTTTCTGCCTGCGTTGTATCTCCATGCCTAACAGCCACATCCACACCAAGCTGTTCTCCGAACCATAGCAGTCTCAGAAGCATATCGCGGTTGAGTGCCCTAAGCGGCGTTATGTAGATGGCCTTGATGCCTCTCTCGTTTGGAGCTTCTAGGATCATGTGAAGCAGGGGAAGCACAGCAGCCTCGGTCTTTCCCATCCCTGTTGGAGCGATAAGGAGTACGTTCTTCCCTGCCAGTATCGAAGGTATGGCCTTCTGCTGTGGAGCTGTAGGAGAGTCCAACCCTTTTTTGGCCAGTATAGCCTGTATGTCAGGGCTTAGAGATTTGAAAACGTTCACATCGGGTTTAAGCAATATTGGGCATAAAAGGCTTCAGTCTGATGCAGAAAAAATATTTTGAGGTTTGATTGGAAAATTAATACACTACCATTTCAGGAATCCCTTTTTACGCCCGAGAACAAATACCAAAGCCACAAGCACAGGTGCAAGGCAGGTCAGTGTGACCCCCCAGGTAAAGTAATCTGATGAGTAGAAGAATCTTAGAGTGATATTTTCCTCGTTGTCACCAACAATGTAGCTCACCATTCTTTCGGTGTCTAAAGCGGCAACTGCTGTTTTGCCATCAACTTGAACCATCCAGTGTTTGTTGTAAGTAGTTTTTAGTACAACTTTATCCCCGGCCTTGACATTGGCCACCCTCAGAGTGACTTCGTTTGGAGAATACTCAACAAAGTCCAGGTTCAGAGCTGAAATTCCAGAACCGTTGAGAACGAACGCATCAGGCAGTGAATTGTTGTAATGATAGAGATAGATGCTGCTGTTCTCGCCATATGTTTCAATCCATGGCAGCCAGCTTTCATCATGGCTTATGTCAAGCTGGTATGAATTGACGAATGTTAGATTGGTAGAATTTCTTGGATGGCTTGAAAGCAAGTATTCAGAGGTTGTGAACCACACTGCTCCCGAGCTAAGTCCAGAAGGTGAGTATTTTATATGCCAGTCCCCAACGCCGCTGGCTCCGAACCACCCTGCTCCAACCCCATTTGCGATCAATTCGTGCTCGATGCTGTTCTTTAGAAGGTTGTCAAAATTGCCAGGTTCGAATTCAGCCCAGTAATTAGGCTCATCAGTGAATGAAAGGATGTCTGAAGCAATGTCATGGGTCTCGTCTACCGGTCTTTCAATGTTCTTGAACAGCGGGGTGTTGGCCCAAAAAAGCGTAGCAACGCTTAGAACCAGAACAATGGAGACAAGGACTTTGCCTGAGCCTGCCATTGTATCGAGCAGTTTTTTTGGCGAGAACAAGGCCGGGATCTTACCAACGAGCTTGCCAATCGGCCTTCCCAAAAGTAGCGGCATCATAAGGGTTGTGACCACACACGCTGCCAAAAGTGATATAGCCTGAACAATCTTCAAGTCGAAACGGGTGTAGTATGCAGCAAAAGCCCCCCATCCCTTCAAAAATGGGAACGCCATGCTGGAAATGATCTCAAAGCCTATGAGTAGCATGACCATAAGGACTCCAACAGCAAGCCATTTCCTGGTTTTCTCGTCCAGGCTGGAATACTTTTCCATGGCATACTCCACTCCCAGTACCATGAACGATATCAGGATGAAGCTCAGGAAGATCAGTGCTCTGGCTGGAACACGGAAATTGCTTATTAATGGGAGCATGTGAAGCGGAGCCAAAAGCGTGTAGTAGCCTTGAACCCACAGCATAAAGAAAAAGGCTGCCAGAAGAAGGAAGGGTCTGTGCTTGGAAGATCTTAGGATTCCCAATGGAACGAAAAGTAGCGGCAGAATGCCAAGATAGGAGTAATACTCCCAGAATCCGTTTGGGTCAGATGCTGGAACATACATGTTCCTTGACAGGAACCAACCTGCCGATTCACTGAGGCTTGCAGAGCCATACAATGGCACTATGCTCCTTGTGATCCCCATGTTATAGAGTATTACCGGAACAAGCTTGAATGCAGAGATCATAATTGCCAGAGCACCGGTCATGGCCAGAAGCATGAGCATTTGCTTATCAAATCCAACCCACCCAAAAGGCGTTTTAAACCCGCTTCCCTTGTCCGATTTTTTCGAAGTGTCCAGCCTTTTCGTCTGCGCCTGCTTATGTTCTTTCTCCATTTCCAGCCCCTTGATCGGGAATACCTTGAAAAGGAAGAAGGAGCCCAGGAGTATGGAGAACATGAGCCCGTACATCAGCTCGATAAGGAAGAACATGGCCAGGCTAATTCCGGCCATCACGACATAGCGAAGGTTTCTGTGTTCATCAAGCGACATCAAGGCAAACAGGGTTATGGGTATCCACGGGATTGGATATACGTATATCAAGTGGCCAGCACAGATCCTTGCAGCCATCGTTCCAGACAGCATGAACACCAGGGAGCCAAAGTATCTAGCCAATGGGTTGTTGGTAAGTTTTTTTGAGAATAGCCAGAATCCTGCACCTGCAAGGAATACATGAATGAGTATCCCTGCTTTGATGCCCTGAACAGGGCCGAGGATATGGGTGACGATCTCTAATGGATATGCCAATCGGTTCGTTGTCAATGCCACATACGGAAAGCCAAAGGAATACGAATCTGTCCAGAGTGGATACTGCCCAAAGTCCCATGACCTCTGAATAGCAGCCGGAAGGCTCAATTCCAGCCCAAAATCCCCACCACTTGGAAAAACATTCTCCCCTGTGAATACGATTGTCCAGGTATAAAGCACAGCAAAAATCATAAAGGACAGGTTCACAAGCAAGCTTTGCCGGGATAGGTGGAGAAAAGTTATCTTATTCTCTGTTGTTTCCAATCTGTCAGGTGCAGCCCCCCCTTTTTCATTATCCAGATTATTGGCTTTGTCTGGTTCCGAAACATCATCGCCTGAGGCAGCGTTGTTTGGATCAGGAAAAGAATGGGTTACGCTTTCCTGAACTTCCATGTCTGAATTCTCCATCATGGACTCCATCGGAGATTGGAAAAAGATACTTAGCTATTAATGTTTTGCAATAAAATTCTCTTGGAAATGTGCGTTTCAGAAGCCCTTAGCCCCTATTTATGCCCATAGTGGCGGCGATGATCACAAAAGAACCCATGAAGAACAATTCTAACTCAACACTGCTTTTAATGCAGAGTCGAGTGGGGCAGGTCAAACTGACCGTGTAATTTCTCTCACCTGCTGCACAACCTCATCCACCAACTCATCCGTTAGGTCATAGTACATGGGCAAACGTATCAAGCAAGAGCTCAGCTCCTCTGTGACTGGCAGGCTCCCCCTCTCATAACCGAACTTTTGACCCATGGGTGAGGTGTGTAGAGGTACATAATGGAATACTGCATGTATCCCC
>JAUVCJ010000293.1 GCA_030595765.1 Thermoplasmatota archaeon
CCGCATTGGGTGGTGTCATTTCAGGAGAAAAGAACTTGATGGGCTTAGCTGTCACACCATCAAGGGTAAGGCTTCCCTTTTTCACGAGTTTTCGCTCATTTTCTTCGTTGTAAATGTTCATTATGACACCCATAAAGGTCAAGCCATTTGACTGTTATAAAACTTGTCCAATATCGCTGGCCAAGTTGTGCAAGATGACCAACCCTAGGGAAAAGCCTAAATTTACCATTGTCTTTAATGATTTCATTGGTAGATAACAGGTGAGACCCATGGAACTTAAAAACATCAAACTTGAAAAAGAAGACCGACTGGCAATTATCACGATCAGCAGACCTGCAAGCCTCAATGCCCTCAACAGTGAAACCCTCAATGAGCTTGGAGCGGTTCTGGATGATGTTCAGGACGATGACTCGATAAGGTGTGTCCTACTGACTGGGGACGGCGACAAAGCCTTCGTTGCAGGGGCGGACATCAAAGAGATGTCTGATCTCTCACCCATCCAGACACGGACGTTCATGAAAAAAGGGCAACAGGTACTCTTGAAGCTGGAAGACCTTGACAAGCCAGTGATAGCAGTGATCAATGGTTTCGCACTTGGAGGCGGGCTGGAACTGGCATTGTCTTGTGATATTCTCCTGGCCTCAGAAAGAGCAAAGCTGGGTCTACCAGAAGTTACTCTTGGAATTCATCCAGGGTTTGGCGGCACCCAGAGACTGCCTAGGCTTGTAGGCAAGGCAAGAGCAAAAGAGCTAATATTCACTGGCAAGATGATCGGACCAACCGAGGCAATGAACATGGGTCTGCTGAATGCAGTATACCCTCCAGTTGAGCTTATGACAAGGGCCAAAGAGCTGGCTGCAAGCATAAGCAAGAATGCTCCGTTGGCGATAAGGCTTGCAAAGGGTGCTGTCAATCGCGGCACCGAAGTTGACCTCATTACCGGCCTGGCAATAGAGGCAGAAGCAGAAGCACTGGCCTTCTCTACCCAGGATGCAAAAGAAGGAATGAACGCGTTCATTGAGAAGAGAAAGCCGGATTTCAAGGGATTATAAGCAAACTTATCAACGGAGTTATCTTACAGTTAATCTAAGAACCTGAGCACTTTGGCAAGTCCATCGAAAAATTAATCGGAGCAGGCCCGCGTTACAACCACATGTCGAACATAACTCTCATAGGTTGCACTGAAACGGATCTCCCGTTCCTAAAAACCCTAGATGACCATGGTCTGGCCCCACATGTGGTGATTGGCAAGCTTAACCCAATGAGATCATCCAATGACCCGAACATATCTTTTGTTGAGGCACCGGACAGCACCTCGCCCATTCTGATAATGGGTAAAGAGAAAATACTTCGATGGCAGGAACTAAAAGAATCCTCCAAAAATAGACCTGTGTTTCTGCTTGCTGACAGCGAGCAGGAAAGGCTCGATATCAAAGGGGAGAACATGCCAGTCCTGGCCATGCCTCTAGATCTACTGGTACAACGGCTGCAAAGGGAGTTGGAAGCCTGGAGACTGGCTGATGAATCTCGCAAGCTGGCGGAAGTGCTTCTAGAGGTCGGGGTAGGTGTTGTCGGAGTATTCACACACAATTTTCCAGACCCAGATGCACTTGCATCTGTTGCTGCGATACATGCCCTCTGCACCCACCTGGGATTGGAGTGTAGAATTTACTATTCTGGCAAGATTAACAGACCTGATAACCAAAGATTAGCTCAATATATTGATCTGAACCTTCGAGAGCTGGAACCGGGCAGCCAGGCGCCTGTTGAGGAGCTGGACAGGATAGTGCTTGTTGATGCTGGCATGTCGGACCTGAACACACCACTGCCTGATGATTTGATACCTCATGTCATCATTGACCATCATTCTACAAGCAGAGAGGTTCCAGGAAGCAGTGTTGTCCAGATCCACAGCGAGGTTGGAGCCACTGCAACATTGCTTA
>JAUVCJ010000083.1 GCA_030595765.1 Thermoplasmatota archaeon
AAAACGTCTCATCAGCGTTTTGTAGGAGTTTTTTCGGTGAGTTCGAAAAAGCACTCGTTGTCGCCATTAGATATGCAGGAGGTCTCAATGCAATCATATTCATCTGTTGTTATGGACGATATTATTCCTGCTAAATATCCACGTGTCAGATGACAACTTGGAGCATCTCTTTTGCCCAGAGCCTTTGCTTCATTTGATTCCAGACACCGGACAGAGAAACGGGACCCATCTTGATCCACAAGTTCGAAAATTCCAAGTCCTAGTTGTATCCACAGGTCTGGGAGTTTCGAGGATATAGTAGAGGAGTCCATGGCACTCAGGCCAAGTCTTGATACGATAGAACGTCCGGAACGGGATCCAGACCGAAACAGTATTGATGATGCAATGATAGGGCCTAAAACTTCCTTCAACTCGTCATGGATGCCTTGCAATATGTCAATGGGCATAAGGAAAAAGGATAGAGAATAATCCTCGTTATCTTCTTCAGTCTTGCCGGGCATGCTCTCCCCTCTGCTATGGGTATATGACTTCTCAGATTCAGACTGGTTCCAGCATCAGCTCGCCTATGCGCTCGAATGCATTCTCTACATTCTGCCCACTTAAAGCGCTGGTAAACATGAATTCTGAGCTATATCGGTCTGCCATTTCCTTGATCTGGTCATCAGACATCTGGCGCTGGCCAATAAGATCGATCTTGTTGACAAGAAATACCAGTGGTATGTCTCCAAGCCCTTGACGTATGGACGAGGCCCAGTCATGCAAACCCTCCAAAGTATCCTTACGACTGATATCACAGACCACTATTGCCCCATTTGCACCTTGATAATACATCATTCTGAGTTTCTGGTACTGCTTCTGGCCTACTACATCCCAGATCATGAGGGTCAGATCAACCTCCATCTCAGTTTTTGGATGAACAATGACCATTTCCTTTCTTGATACTTTAGTGCCCACAGTGGCAATATACTTGTCATCAAATACATTCATGACATATTTCCTGATCAAGCTGGTCTTGCCAACCGCACCATCTCCAAGGAGACATATCTTTTTTTGATACTCCTTTCGTTGTGCCATAGCTCTCACACACCCTCTACGCGTCCAAAACTAAGATGTAACGACATTACTTAAGAATATCCCATCAGGGCAGGCATTTGAGTTATAACAACAGAGTTATCCGATTGCTAGTCATCCCATAACCGCCCATCCCATAACCATGCATTCTATAGTCATTATATATCCATTACTATAAGTCAATTGGAAGATCTATTAGAAGCGTAAGTATGAACACTGCTTGAAGAGGTACATTCAGTCACCTTGCCAAAAGATTGAATATCCCCGGTTCCAATTGCCCGATGTGTTCGTATCTCATCCACAAATAAAAACCGGCTCCATCCATGTAAGGGAGTTTCAAGTTAACATTACCAAGTCAGCACTTACTGGATCGACCCTGGTTGTACTGCCTACTGGGATGGGAAAGACCGTCATTGCTCTCGGGGTGATTGCCGAAGTGATGCATAGGGACCCAGAGGCTCGAATCCTGTTCCTTGCACCAACAAAGCCACTGGTAGACCAGCATGCACAAAGCCTTCGCAGGTTTCTTGTGAATGGTAACCCCGTAGTGTTCACAGGTGATATTGAGCCGGCCAAGAGAGAAGTAGAATGGAAAAAACATCAGTTAGTGGTGTCTACACCCCAAGTCGTTTCGAACGACCTTATGGCCAGAAGGATGGACATCAACGAGTTCTCTCTAGTGATATTTGATGAGGCACACAGGGCTGTTGGTGATTATCCATATGTATTCATAGGTGAAAGATACGACTCTGGAAAAGGATTGAGGCTGGGCATGACTGCATCACCAGGAAGCGAGTCATCAAAGATCATCGAGGTCATGGAAAACCTGAGGTTGGAGCGCACCGAAATAAGGTCAGAGCTTGACCCAGACGTTGCCCCATACGTTCACGACATAAAAGTGAAATGGATCCGGGTCCTCATTCCGCCTAAGTTCCAGGAGGTGCTTGATCTACTAAGGGGGGAGCTGAACAAGCAGGTAGGTCTTCTACGAAGATACGGCTTCCCACTCCCTACCAAATGGGTCAATACCAAGGATCTATTGGCACTTGGAAGGAATATCCAGGCCAAGCACAAATCTGGCCACGCCACATCCAGTGTATTTCAGGCCATGAGTGCCCAAGCTGTAACCCTTAAGCTCAATCATGCCCTGGAACTGCTGGAGACCCAGGGTGCTGAGGCACTTCAGATGTATCTGGAAAGGCTCATGGATGGTGCCCATCTTAAGGGTAGCTCCAAGGCATCCAGAACAATTGCATCAAATAGGCAGGTCCAGGCTGCGTATGAGCTTACACGAGACCTGGAGATGGAACATCCAAAAGTTCCCAGAGTGATAAGAATAGTAAGGAGCCAACTCCTGAAAAAACCAGGATCCAGGATTATAGTATTCACCCATTACAGAGACACCGCCAGTGTTGTGACAACAAGGCTGGAGCAACTGGACGAGGCGAAGCCGGTTCGTTTTGTTGGTCAGGCAAGCAAGGGTCGGGATTCGGGGATGAGCCAAAATATGCAGGCTAAGGTGCTGGATTCCTTCAGAAATGGAGACTATAACGTATTGATAGCTACATCGGTTGCTGAGGAGGGGTTAGACATCCCATCCACGGACCTTGTTGTATTTTACGAGCCAGTACCCTCAGAGATCAGGACTATCCAAAGACGGGGAAGGACTGGTAGGGAAAGGACTGGAGAAGTTATTGTGCTCATGACAAAAGGCACCAGGGACGAGGGATATTACTGGTCGAGCCATCACAAAGAGAAGAAGATGAAGAACGAGCTGGCGATGTTGAAGAAAAGAATTGCTATGGACTTACCCATCAACAGAACAAGTTCAAGACAAGTTGCCCTTCAGGAAAATAATGCGCTGCCTGGCATCAAAAAAGAAACTGATACAAATATTGCTTCCGAGATGGAAGCTGATACAGAAATTGAAATTACTCCCGAGATCGAGGATGAGACTGAAATTGCTCCTGATATCGGAGCGGGCCAGACTAAGCTTTCCTCTTACGAAAAAGTGCATCCACCCGAGAGTAGGCGACTTGCCGGAGCTGAACAGGAAACCTACCAAGAAACTGACCTGGAAACTGACCCGGAAATTGACCCGGAAATTGAGCAGAAAGATGAGCTCCTAACAATTGCAGTGGATCACAGAGAATTCTCATCCGGGGTAGCTAGAGAACTGGCAAGGATGAATGTAAAGATCACACCAATGCAGCTTAAAGTAGCAGACTATGTCCTATCAGAGCGCATCGGAGTGGAGCGCAAAGAGGTCTCGGACTTCCTATCCTCCATGATGGATGGCAGGCTCTTCAAGCAGGTAAGAGCTCTCAAACAGGCCTATTTATCCCCCATACTCATACTTGAAGGAGAGGGACTCTATACCACTCGAAACATCAATAGATTCTCCATTGATGGCTCATTGGCCTCAATAGTCAGTGACTACGGAGTCACAATACTTAGGACAAGTTCACCTGAAGATACCGCCTACCTGTTGATGGGGATGGCGAAACGTGAAAGAAGCGTAGGCAGGAATGTTGGCATCAGAACAGGCAGGGCTGGAACCAGCACCAGGGAGCAACAGAGATTCATAATAGAGGGCTTACCCAACGTATCTGCCGTCAATGCCAGGAGATTGCTTGAGCATTTTGGCACCGTTAGAAAAGTAATGGCTGCGGATATGGATGACCTTCTCAAGGTCAGGGGAATAGGTGCGAAAACAGCTCAGGCAATCCTGAACATCCTGGAAAGGGAGTACATGCCCAGGTCTAAGGGCAAGTGAACGGCCTAAATTGTGACGAGGAAGCTGTTTTATATCCATTATCCAATCCTGAGCCATGGCTGTGAAGACCCAGATATTTGAGCTTGAGACCAGGCACGACGGAGAAATAATTGACATAACCAAGAATGTCCAACAGGCTCTTACGAGTTCAGGCCTGAAGAATGGGATATTGTTGGTGTTCGTACCTGGCGCAACTGGCGCGATAACCACAATAGAGTACGAACCCGGGCTCCTTCATGATTTTCCGGATGCTCTTGACAGGCTTATTCCCAAGGACATTGCCTACGAACATCACTTGCGATGGCAGGACGGGAACGGACACTCCCATGTAAGAGCAAGCTTTCTCGGCCCTGGACTTAACGTGCCATTCTCTGAAAGCAAACTAATGCTGGGAACATGGCAGCAAATTGTTTTTTTGGAGCTTGACAATAAAGGAAGACACAGAGAAATCATAGTACAGCTCATAGGCGAGTGAATAATCTTGGCTGAATCACAATTGGTGGTATCTCAATTATGGATTTAGGATCGGTGGGATTACATGAACGCTTTGAAATCCTCAATTATCTGTTCATGATCAAAGGCCAGCTTTGGAAGTTCATCCAGGCCGAAAAGCCCGACTGCATCTGCATCATCTCCTGCAACAAGCTCACCACCAATCGCTTCCAGCTCATAAACAACAGATATTGCATGGCCTCTAGGGTCCCTGCTGGGGCTAGAATATACCCCCACCAATCTTCTAATTCGTCCAAACAGACCTGTCTCCTCTTGCACCTCTCTAAGAACAGCCTGCTCGCATTCCTCACCATACTCAATAAAGCCGCCAGGCAAGGCATACATGCCCTTGAAAGGGTCATTGCCTCGCTTTATCAGGACTAGCTTATCACCCATCATGATGATGCCATCAGCAGCGGTAGCTGGCCTACGATATTTTTGATTCTGAAGTGCTAGTTCTAACTGTCCCATCCGCTGGGAGTATTCCTCAATGAGAGCCATACCCTCCGTAGTTATGCCTCCTTCAGGGCTATCAAACACGTTGTTGCCAATTGCAGAGGAAGAATCATCAAGAATTCTCTTGGCATCAACAAGTGACAAGTTCAGTTGTCTGGCAGCCTCATCCATAGTTGCCCCAATTGACATTTTTTGCAAGAGGGCATGCCCGAGCGGGGTCAGGATAACCCTGTTTTCGTGTATCAATTCTGCATGGATTTTAAGGGCAGTCACATCACCTCAAAGGCGAATCTAGTTATTAGTTTTTCTCACAAGTTTAGCACAATATTTTCGCAAAAAAGGTAATAGGTCCAGGCCATGGCCAGTACATCGACAGAAACATTTATCTACCTCTGTAACACTAGCTATATTTGGTGGGGAGGGTGGAGCGCGTGCCTGTGGCCGTGTCTCGTCTTCTGATGGAACTCAAAAGCAGAACATGCGTCGTTCCTTCTGGAACAAAACAGTGACCATCCTTCTTCGTCTACAGAGCCAAACTTTCCTTCGGGAAGGGGAGGCAAACTGGACACCGCTTTCGCAAGGAAGCAACTGGTATGACCGGTTGGGTTCTGGCAGGAACTGAGAGTGCTCTTCGGAGTGCTTATATGTGAATGCCCTGAACACGAACGGATCAACACCGCAATTGAGCAAGGGACCAGGGGAAACCCAGGGATCATGCTTAGTAGCATGGAACGAGGCGGGGGGTCAAACCAATGCCTCGAACCGCACCCAGCTTGCAATGCTCAAAAAGCAAAGCAATAAAAAACCGGACTACGGGCTTTCGGGCCTATGGAGACCTGTTGGTGCACCCGAGGATGAAGCTTGCTTTGTCCACGCAGGGAACCAATGACCGGTAAGCCGCAACCCATTTCCAGAGTGGAACGTGAAGGAAACTACCGCCTTGGTGGCAGGATCAGGATCGGAAAGCAACGGAGGCATGAAACCTTTCGGGGTGGATTGTAGGGCTAGGCAATGCTGGGAGCCAGTCTGGAGGAAGGTTATCTTCCCCATCACCTCTTCTCATCATATCCCATACTCATCACATCCCATACTCATCATATCCCATACTACCCATACAAAATGGATTTACACAAATAGATCAACACAAATGTTTACGCAAGAAGACCAGCATTCAAGAATTATGGAACTAATTCAATGATTATAGGGCTATAGTTTGGAGTCACGATCCTACTGCATAAAAGTTGCTCTCAAGGAAAAAACGTGAAGAAACACATCCACATGCAGGTTCACAATCATTATATATAGGAAAGATATTGGCCGAACTCACCGAGTTGATGGTCAATGACCACAGTATATGATGTCCCACCAGATGCCCTGATACAAAACGTATCCTCCAAACTCCAGAAAGATGACAACATCCAGCCACCAGAATGGGCTGAGTTCGTTAAGACTGGAGTACATAAGGAAAAAGCACCAGTCCAGGAAGATTGGTGGTTCCTGAGAACCGCCGCGGTCCTGAGAAAGGTGTACACCCTCGGACCCATAGGGGTATCTCATTTGAGAACCGAATTTGGAGGTGCGGTGGATAGAGGTGCAAAACCCTACCACACTAAGAAAGGTAGCGGTGCCATAATACGATTGGTACTCCATCAACTTGAAGAAGGCGGATATGTCGTGAAGGACAAGAAAAAAGGAAGGATAGTCACACCAAAAGGGCAGTCTTTTCTGGATAATTGTGCTCACGAGATCAAGAGAGAGCTCATCAAGGAGCTGCCAGAGCTGAAGAAATACTAGACCTGGGTGACACTGCCATGGATGATGAAGAGCTGGAGGCCATAAGGCGTCGCAGACTTCAGGAACTCCAGGCACAAGCAGGTAATCAGGTGCAAGCCGATGAACAGGAAAGGGCTGCTCAAGCCCAGGTTCAAGCGGCCTTGCGCCAGATCCTTACACCCGAAGCCCGTGAGCGTCTAGGTAGATTCAAGATGGCAAGACCTGAGTTCGCACAATCCGTAGAGAAGCAATTGGTGATGCTGGCTCAGAATGGACGTCTATCGGGCCCTGTCAACGATGGCATGCTCAAGGAGATCCTCAACAAGGTTCTCCCGCAAAAGAAAGAGATAAATATCAAACGAAGGTAGGGGGGACCGATATGTCAAAGCACAAACCCACTGCGAAGAAAATGCGCCTGAACAAGGTCAACAAAGGAAACAGAAGAGTACCCACATGGGTAATGATGCGCACCAACCGCAGGTTCTCCTCGCACCCTAAGCGACACCACTGGCGGCGCAGCAAGCTCCAAAGATGAGGTGAATAAAATGGAAGAATTGGAAAGAGTTATGACCATACCATTGCGCAAGGTCATGGATGTTCCCAGGACCAAACGTGCCCCTATCGCTATTAAGCATGTACGTAAGTTTGTGGCAAAACACATGAAAACCCCATTGGAAATGGTTTGGCTTGACAATCACATCAATGAAGCGATCTGGGCACGTGGCATCCAGAAGCCACCTAACAAGATCAGGGTCAAGGCCATAAAATTCGAAGATGGACTGGTAGAGGTCACACTGACCGATATTTAAATGCAGGTTTTTTCGTGATTGCCAAGGCGGATATAAATGGCAATCCCTTTATGGGAGTTTTCTGTAGAGCCAATGATAATGTGGTTCTTGCACCCATTCTGCTACCAGCCGAGGTTAAAGAAGTACTTCATAGGTGCCTTGGTGGAGATTACTTAGAGCTTTCACTTGATGGCTCACCACTCTTAGGTTCTCTTATCGCCATGAATAACAAGGGAGCAGTAGTGACACAGCTATGCTCAGACGAGGATCTGGAGCCATTGCGCAGGTACGTGAACATCCTGAGGCTTCCAAGCAACCTAAACGCAACTGGCAACAATATACTTGCCAATGATAACGGAGCCCTAGTGCATCCAGACATGCATCCCAAGAACATAAAGCGCATCCAGGAAGTGCTGGAAGTACCAACCAAAGCCAGCAACATAGCAGGGGTAAAAACAGTTGGAAGCGCAGGTGTTATAACGAACAAGGGAATACTTGTCCATCCCCACACCACCCCGAAAGAGATGGAGAGCTTGGAGGAGTTCTTCGGAGTTGAAGGTATGCTTGCAACCGGCAACTATGGCACACCCATGCCTGGTGCCTGCCTTGTGGCCAATACAACTGGCGCTGTTGTCGGAGCCCTCAGTACCCCCATTGAGTTGGGTAGGATCGAAGATGGACTGAAACTCTACTGATCTATGCCTGAACTCTTATGAAAAGCAAAGAAATCCCAATTCTAACTAGAATTATTTAAACTGGCATTACGGATTATCTTCTAAATATTCTAGTAAAAGCCATCATGGCATTTAAATGCCAGACCAGGGGCATGCCTTTAATGAGTCCATCACCAAGTAGAATTCCACAGATAGACAACCATCGATGTTGCGGATCTGGTCCTGGTAATTTTGAATCTCTTTATGATTGTGGCAAAGAACCTCACAGACCAGATTGTGCTTCCCCATGGTCCTGTGCGCCACGTGCAGCGGACAGATGCTGGACAGCTCCTCGTAAACCGCATTCATTTTGCCCTTATCGACATCCATCAGTATGTAGCCTTTGATGAACCTGCCCATCTTTGTGTAATCTACAAGTGCAGTAAAACCCCTGATGATGCCAAGGTCCTGAAGGCGGGCTATCCTTCTCCTGACTGTGGGTTCGCTTATGCCCAGCTCCTTGGCCATATGAGAGTTGGGAGTCCTAGCAGCACGTCTAAGAATGTTCAGTATGCCCAAGTCGATCTTGTCTAGCTCAGCTGCTGCTGGCAGGACCATATCGTCCTCAAGCTCTCCCGGGTTTTCGAATATGCTTCCCATGGTACCACACAAGGACAATTGGCGATTTATGAATATAAGGTTTTCGTTTACGTAACTGAACTTAGTGATTATGGAAAAATCCCGACCAAACTGATTATTTGAGGGGTAGATAGGCGATTTACGGGGATGTTGGGAACCCATTTTAACATCCAGGCATACAATATAAGCATATAATCTAGCAATTTAGGAAATTGGAAAGTGTCTGCTCATGGCCCA